>CAZGTK010000488.1:0-2279 GCA_964528415.1 uncultured Burkholderiales bacterium
GGTTGCCCGGCGCGACGGTGGCGCCGGCCGCCGCGGCGACGTTGCCGCCCGCCGTCCCGGTGCCGGCGAGCGTCGCGCCGGCCGCGACGTTCACGGGCGACGCGACCGCGCCGAGTATCGTCAGCGTGCCGGCGTTCACGTTGGCGGCGCCCGTCGACGTGCTGGCGCCGGTCAGCGTCAGGTTGCCCGCGCCGGTCTTGGTCAGCGTGCCCGTTCCCGACATCGCGCCGGCGTAGCTGCCGTCCGCCGCCTGGTCGAAGACGACCGCGGCGTTGTTGACGATGTCGCCCTGCAGACTCGCGCTGTTTCCCTGAAGAACGCCCGCGCTGACGATGGTGCCGCCCGAGTAGGTGTTGGCGCTGGTCAGGGTCAGCGTCTGGGCGCCGTTCTTTACCAGCCCGCCGGTGCCGGTGATCGACCCGGTAAACGCGCCCGCGGCGGTCTGGTCGACGGTCAGCGTGCCGCTGCCCAGCGCAATGGTGCCGCCGCCGCCGGACAGGTCGTTGACCGTCTTGCTGAAGTTGTTCAGGTTCAGCGTGCCGCCGTTCACCGTCAGCACCGTGCCGTCCGGGAGGGCGCCGGCGGCGTTGAGGCGTAGCGTGCCGTCGGCGACGGTGGTGCCTCCCGCCCAGGTGTTCACGCCGGTTAGGGCCAGCGTACCGCCGCCCACCTTGGTGAGCGCGTTGGCGCCGTCGATATTGCCGTTGATCGCGAGCAAGCCGCCGGCGTCGACGCCGATGGCGGCATCGGCGGCGGCGACGCTGCCGCCGCTCCAGCCGATCGTGACGTTGCCGTTCAAGGCGTTGGTGCCCGAAACGTTGCGCAGGGCGCCGGCGCCGCCGCCGTCGCCGTTCAGGAACAAGCGCTCGCCGAAGGGCTGGTTGCCGACGAGCTGCAGCGCGCCGGCGCCGGACACGTAGGTGGCGCTGTTGTCGCCGGTCGCCCCGAGTGCCGTCGGGCTCGCGGCGCGCAGCGCCCCGCCGCTGATGAAGGTGCGGGCGACGTAGGTGTTGTTCCCGTCAAGAGTCAGCGTCGACGCCCCGCTCTTGGTGAACCGGCTGCCGCCGCCGGGGTCGGTGGACGCCGATGCCGCGCCGCCGGAGATCACACCGCTGTAAATGGTGTCGGCGCCGGTGCCGGTAACCTCGAACAATTGCGGCACCGGCGCGTTGAGCACCACTTCGCCGGCGCCGGCCAGCGCGGAAAGCCGCACGATGCGGTTGTTGCCCTGCACGAGCCGGCCGTCGGCGGCGATGGTGACGTCGAGCGCGTTGGCGGAGCTCACGGTCTGGTTCACCGTCAGCTGGGCCGAGCCGGCGGCGCCGGCCCCGTCGCCGATGAACACCCGGGACGCGCCGCTGATGGCGTTGGCGACGGCGTAGTTGAGCGTGCCGTTATTGACGCGCGTGTCGCCGGTGTAGGTGCTGGCGGTGCCGCTGAGGTTGAGCTGGCCGGTGCCCTCCTTGGTGAGCCCACCCGTGCCCGAGAGCCCGCCGGAGAGCGTCAGCGCGCCGGTCGAGCCCTGGGTCACCACCAGCGTGTCGTTCAGCTGGATCGGCGCGCTGATCGTGTGGGCGCCGTTGCCGTTGGCGTTGGTGACGGTCAGCGCGGCGTTGCCGGCCGAGACATCGAATACCAGCAGGTTGCTGGCCACGTTGTAGTTGTTGTTGTCGTCGATCGCGAGCGTGCCGACGGTGATGGTCTGGCCCAGCGTGATGGTGCGGTTGGCAGTGATCACGTTGCCGAGCGTCGCGCTGGCATCGACCGCGTTCGGGAAGGTCGCGGGCGTCCAGTTGCCGTTCACGTTCCAGTTGCCGTTGGCGTCCAGGTTCCAGGTCTGGGCGGCCGTTCCGGCGCTCCAGTTGGCGGCGATGAGCGCCAGCGCGACACGCAGAAGGGATGACCGCGCGGCGCGGCCGTCAGGGCGGGGCATGGGGTCCTCGGGTCGGAAGGAAACGGGGCCGGGTTCGGCCGGACGACATGGTAGCCGGACCCGGACCTGCGGGAAACCCGACAAGGCCGCGACGACGCGGTCAGCCCCGCGGCAGCGTCTTGAAGCGCTCGGTCGCCTTGACGAGCTCGGCGCGGATGCCCGGTTCCCACGCGGAGTGGCCGGCGTCGGGGACGACGACGTACTCGGCCTCCGGCCACGCCTGGTGCAGTTCGTACGCGCTGACCGCCGGGCAGACGGCGTCGTAGCGGCCCTGCACGACCACCGCCGGCAGGTGGCGGATGCGCGCCACGTTGGCGAGCAGCGCGTTGTCCGGAAGGAAGATGTT
>CAZGTK010000489.1:0-2278 GCA_964528415.1 uncultured Burkholderiales bacterium
TGCCGATGAGGCCGTCGATGCCGGCGCGGCGGATCTCTTCGTTGAAGGTGCCGCGGTAGGTCGTCACCAGGCTCACGCCCTCGATGGTGACGTCATAGACCTTCCAGCTCCCGCTCGTCTTGTACATGCTGTAATCCACCGGGATCGGCGGCGGGCCGCCGGGCTGGACGATGGCGGTGCGCACCGTGACGTCGGTGGCCGCGGGCTCCATGCTGAACGGCTTGAAGTCCACCGTCTGGTTCTTGTAGGAGGTGAACGCCGCCGCGTACGTGCGCACCAGCAGCTCGCGGAACGCCAGCGTCAGTCGCTTCTGCTGCTCCGGCGTCGCGTCGCGCCAGTTCTTGCCGGCGGCGAGCCGGGTCATGCGGGTGAAGTCGAAGTGCGGCAGCACCTTGGCTTCCACCAGCTGGATGACCTTCTCCTTGTCGCCGGACTGGATCGCCTGGTCCTGCCGCACGATCGCGAGCACTTCCTCGGCGGTGCTGCGCACGAGGGCGTCCGGCGGCAGCTCGGTCGCCGCGAAGGCGGATACCGCCAGCAGCTGCGTCGCCAGCGCCGCGCCCAGCAGGTTCGTTGCAAGTCGCTTCATGGTCCCGATCTCCTGAATTGGGGTCACTTTCCGCCCTCGGCGGCCTTGCCGTAGAGGAACTGACCGATGATCTTCTCCAGCACCACCGCCGACTGGGTCAGCTTGATGGTGTCGCCCTGCGCCAGCATCTGGTCGTCACCGCCGGCGTCGAGCCCGACGTACTGCTCGCCCAGCAGCCCCGAGGTCAGAATCGAGGCGCCGGTGTCCTTGGGAAACTGGTAGCGCTTCTCGATCGCCAGCGTCACGCGCGCGACGAAGCGCTGCGGGTCGAAGGCGATCGCCTCGACCCGGCCCACCAGCACGCCGGCGCTTCGCACCGGCGCGCGCACCTTGAGGCCGCCGATGTTGTCGAACTCGGCGGTCACCCGGTAGGTGTCGCCGGCGAAGAACGTGCTGGCGTTGCCCACCTTGAGCGCCAGCACCAGCAGCGCGGCGATGCCGGCCACGACGAACAGGCCTACCCAGATGTCGATCGTGCGTCGTTCCATGGCGTCACAGCCCCTTGAACATGAACGAAGTCAGAATGTAGTCGAGACCCAGCACCGTGAGCGAGGAGATCACCACGGTGCGCGTGGTCGCGCGCGCCACGCCCTCGGCGGTGGGCTCGCAGTCGTAGCCCTCGAACACGGCGATGGTGGTCACCGCGGCGCCGAAGACGATGCTCTTGATCACGCCGTTCAGCACGTCGTCGCGCAGGTCGACGCCGGCCTGCATCTGCGACCAGAACGCGCCGTCGTCGACGCCGAGGAACACCACGCCGATCAGGTAGCCGCCGAACACGCCGACGGCGCTGAAAATGGCGGCCAGCAGCGGCATGGCGAGGAAGCCGCCCCAGAACTTGGGCGCCACGACGCGCGCCATCGGGTTCACCGCCATCATGTCCATCGCGGTCAGCTGCTCGGTCGCCTTCATCAGGCCGATCTCGGCCGTAATGGAGGTGCCGGCGCGGCCGGCGAAGAGCAGCGCCGTCACCACCGGGCCCAGCTCGCGCAGCAGCGACAGCGCCACCAGCGTGCCGAGCTTCTGCTCGGAGGCATAGTCCACCAGCGTCTCGTAGCCCTGCAGGCCCAGCACCAGGCCGACGAACAGGCCCGAGACGACGATGATCACCAGCGACAGCACGCCGGCGGCGAACATCTCCTTGAGGACCAGGTGGAAGCGCCGGAAGCTCGTGCCGGAATTGGCCAGGATGTTGAGGAAGAAGCGCGCGCCATAGCCGAGACGGATCACCGATCCGACCACGCGCCGGCCCAGCAGCGCGATGCTGTTGACGGCCCCGTCAGCCACGGCCGCCCCGCATCAGGTCCTGCTCGTACTCGCGCGCCGGGTAGTGGAACGGCACCGGGCCGTCCTTTCTGGCGTGGATGAACTGGTCGACGAACGGATCGTCCGAGTGGCGGATCTCGTCGGGCGTGCCCTGCGCGATCACTTTGCCGCCCGAGAGCAGGTAGATGTAATCGACGATCTGCAGCGACTCCTGGATGTCGTGGGTGACCATCACCGAACTCGCCCCGAGGGCATCGTTGAGGCGCCGGATCAGCTGGCCGATCACGCCCAGGGAGATCGGATCGAGGCCGGTGAAGGGCTCGTCGTACATCAGCAGCATGGGGTCGAGGGCGATCGTCCGGGCCAGCGCCACCCGCCGCGCCATGCCGCCGGAGAGCTCGCCGGGCATCAGCCGCGCGGCAC
>CAZGTK010000490.1:0-1299 GCA_964528415.1 uncultured Burkholderiales bacterium
ATGTTGACGCCCAGGTTGATCAGCGCCTGCAGGGCGATCCAGACGCCGACGCCCTGCGCCACCAGCGCCGAGAACGCGTCGCCGTTGAGCGCGGCGCGCCGCGCGACCGCGAACGCGCGCAGCGTGAGCCAGGCGAACAGCAGGATGACCGTGGCGACGCCGGCGAAGCCGAGCTCCTCGGCCACCACCGCCAGCAGGAAATCGGTGTGCGCCTCGGGCAGGTAGAACAGCTTCTCGACGCTCGCGCCGAGGCCGACACCGAACCACTCGCCGCGGCCGAAGGCGATCAGCGCGTGCGAGAGCTGGTAGCCCTTGCCGTAGGGATCCGCCCACGGGTCCATGAAGCCCAGCACCCGCTGCATGCGGTAGGGCGAGCTCCAGATCAGCAGCACGAATCCCGCCACCAGCAGCGCGATCAGGCCGGCGAACAGCCGCCAGTTCATGCCACCGAGGAACAGGATCGCCATCGCCACGCCGGTGATGACGGCGAACGCGCCGAAATCGGGCTCCGCCAGCAGCAGCGCGCCGGTGAGCAGCATCACGGCCAGCATCGGCAGGAACCCGCGACGCAGGCTGTCCATGTAGGCCGCCTTGCGCATCGTGTAGTCGGCGGCGTAGAGGACCGCCGCCAGCTTGACGAACTCGGAGGGCTGGACGCTGAACCCGGGCAGGGCCAGCCAGCGCCGGCTGCCGTTCACTTCGCGGCCGATGCCGGGCACCAGCACGAGCGCCAGCAGGACGACGCCGGCCAGGAACAGGTAGGGCGCGGCGCGCTGCCACGCGGACGGCGGGACCTGGAACGCGAGCAGACCGGCGAGGCACGCCAGCACCAGGTAGACCGCGTGGCGCAGCAGATAGTAGGCCGGCTGGTAGCCCGTCGCGCGGGAGGCCTCCGCGGTGGCGATCGACGCGGAGTACACCATCACCAGCCCCAGCGCGACGAGCAGCAGCGCGCTCCACAGCAGGGCGCGGTCGTGGCTCGCCGTCGTCGGCGCGCCCTGGAGATCGGCGTAGAGCCTCATCGCGCCGCCTCCAGCCGCGCCACCGCCTCGACGAACGCCTCGCCGCGGTGGCCGTAGTTGCGGAACATGTCGAAGCTTGCGCACGCGGGCGAGAGGAGCACGGCGTCACCCGGCCGCGCGGCCTCGAACGCGGTGCGCACGGCCTCGTCCAAGCTCTCCACCAGGTGCACCGGCACGCCGCAGCCGCGAACGGCATCCGCGATCAGGCGCCGATCGCGGCCCAGCAGCACCACGGCGCGGGTCCGCTCGCACACCGGCGCGGCCAACGGCGAGAAAT
>CAZGTK010000490.1:1309-2266 GCA_964528415.1 uncultured Burkholderiales bacterium
CACCACCGGGCGCGGCATGCCGGCGAGCGCCGCCACGGTAGCGCCGACGTTGGTGCCCTTGGAGTCGTTGTAAAACGCCACGCCGTCGAACTCCGCGACCCGCTGCATGCGGTGCGGCAGACCCTCGAAGCCGCGCGCAGCGGCGGCCGCCGCCGCGTCGTCGACGCCCACGGCGGCCGCCAGCCCCCAGGCGGCGAGCGCGTTGGCGGCGTTGTGGGCGCCGGCCAGCGGCAGCTCGCGCGCCGGCAGCAGCCGCTCGCCGCCGCGCACCAGCCACTCGCCGTCGCCGTGCGCGACGCCGTAGTCCGTCGCCCGGGAGGGGCGGTCGAGCCCGAACGTGACCACCGTCCGGCCGGGACGCGCCATCGACAGGCTGCGCCGGTCGTCGCGGTTGAGGACCTGCACGCCGCTGCCGGCGAAGATGCGCGCCTTGGCGGCCGCGTAGTCGTCCATGTCGCGGTAGCGGTCCAGATGGTCCTCGCTGAGGTTCAGCATCGCCGCCGCGTCCGGCGCCAGGCTGTCGGTGCTCTCCAGCTGGAAGCTGGAGAGCTCCAGCACGTAAACGTCGGGGGCACTCTCCGCGGCATCCAGCGCGTCGAGCACCGGCAGGCCGATGTTGCCGGCGACGGTGGTGGCGAGGCCCGCCTCGCGGCACATCGCGCCCGTGAGCGCCGTCACCGTGCTCTTGCCGTTGGACCCCGTGATCGCCACCACCTTCGCGCCCGGGCGCTTCGCCGCGAGCGCGCCGGCAAACAGCTCGACGTCGCCGACGAGCGGCACGCCGCGCGCCAGCGCGGCCTGCACCTCGGGCTCGGAGCGCGGAACGCCCGGGCTGATGACCATCAGGTCGACCTCCCGAAAGTGCGCGGCGTCGAAACCGCCGGCGAGCACGGCTGCGCCGGGCACCTCGGCCGCGATGCGCTCCGCCAGAGGCGGCGCGGCGCGCGAGTCGGCAAC
>CAZGTK010000491.1:0-2262 GCA_964528415.1 uncultured Burkholderiales bacterium
AAGCCGTGGGTCTGGATGTGCCGCGGGTCCATCCACTCGTTGAGCAGGTTGACGACCTCGCCCTTGCCGCCGCCCTCGATGCCGTGGATCAGCAGCAGAACCTGGAAGCGGCCGGCCTGCAGCAGGTCGTACTGCGCGTTGAGCAGCGCCTCGCGCACCGCGGGCACCTCGCGCGCGTACGCGGCCTTGTCGACGCGGTGCCCGAGCTCGGCGGATTCGAACATGGCGGCGGCTCCCGGCGGCCGCTCAGGCGTCGACGAGGTCGGGCGCGATCACCGCGCGCACCACGACCTGCTGATCGCGGCCGCGCCGGCGAAGCTGGAGCCACCACAGCCCGCCCTTCTTGATGCTCCACTCGGCGTCCTGGCCCGCGATGAGTCCGGCCAGCACCTGGCCCAGCGTCGGCTGGTGGCCCACGATCACCGCGCTGCCGCCCTCGCCGGGCCAGCCGGCCGCCTCGAGCACCGCCGCCGGCGGCGCGCCGGGCGCGATCGCGGGCGCCGTGACGAAATCCATGCCCAGCGCTTCGGCGGTCTGCAGCGCGCGCCTGGCCGGGCTCGCGACCACGCGCGTCGCCTCGGGCAGCCGCGGCCGCAGCCACTTCGCCATCCGTTTCGCCTGCTTCAGGCCCTTCGGCGTGAGGCTGCGCGCCATGTCCGCAACGCCGTCCTCGGCCTCCGCATGACGCCACAGGATCAGGTCCATCTCACGCGCCTCCTCCGGCGGTTTGCTCATCCGTTCGCCGCATCGTCCCAGAACGGCGGCTGGCGCCGCAAGTGCCGGAACGCCTTCGCCAGTTCGCCGCGGCCCTGCGCCGCGCGCCGGGCGCCCCAGCCGGCGACGATGCCCGCCGCCTCGTGCACGCCGGCGTCGGCGGTCTCGCCGCGGATCTCGTCCAGCAGCCGCCGGGTCGTGGCGACGTCGTTGATCGCGCCGAGGATGTCCTGCAGGTCCTCGAGCGCCTCGATGAAGGCGTTCGCGCGCTTGCCCGGAAACAGGCCGTGAAAGAACTCCGCCGCGTAGCGCAGCTTCTTGCCGGCGATGCGGAGCTGGTGCAGCTCGTCCGCCGTGAACGCCCGATGACCCTTGCCGCGCCTGACGAACTGGCGGTGGCGCTTCGCCAGAACGGCGGCGGCGAAGGCCGGCACCGGGGCGTCGACGGCGGCGAGCTTCCCGGCCGTCAGCGCCTCGCGCCACGGCCGCGCGCCGAGCCACGCCGACAGCGCCAGCGTGAGCCCGCGGTAGCGCGGCGCCGCCGCCGCGTCGCGCGAGCGCGCGCCGTGGCACGCCCGCAGGGTTTCCGCCGCGGCGGCGAGCCGCAGCAGACCGGCATGGTCGGGAAACGCGGCGCGAATCGGCGGCAGCGTCTCGGTGACGAAGACGTCCCAGTCCCGCGCCGGGCCCAGCTCGCCCGTGAGCCAGCGCAGCTCGTCTCGCACCGGCGCGAACAGCGCCTTCGGGAACGCGGCGTGGAAGGTCGACAGCGCGGAGCGCATGCGACGCAGGCCGACCCGCATCTGGTGCAGGTACTCGACCTCGTCGAGGCCGGCGCGCACGCCCTCGGCGTTCGCCTGCACCTGGTACAGGCAGGCCGAGACGATGGCGCAGAGCGCCTGCTCGACGCTGTGCCCGGCGTCGAAGCGCGGCTTGCGCGCCTTCACGACCGGCGGCGGCGCCCGGTCCAACAGGCGGAAGCCGCGCTCGGCCTTGTTGACGACCTCGATCTCCAGCTCGAGGTCGCGGGCGAGCTCGAGCAGCAGCGCGTAGGCGTCGCGCGCGCCGGACGGCGCCATCTCCAGCTCGAGCTCGGCCAGCGCCGCGCGCCGTCCGCCGGCCACCACGTGCCCGCGGTCGATCGCCAGCTCGGCCGCGCCGGACGAAAGCCGCAGCGGCACCGTGGTGCGGCGGAAGTCGGTTTCGAACACGGTGTCGAGCCGGCCGCGGACGTCGGGCGAATCCAGCAGCTCGCGCGCCTGCGGCGCCTCGATCTTGGCCAGCTCGGGACGGCAGGCGCTGACCCGCGCCTCCCACTCGCCGCGCTGGTGGGTCGCGCCGGTGACCTCGCCTTCCGCCTTCAGCGTCTGCACCCAGGCTCGCCCGACGCGGCGCACGCGCAGCGCGAGCTTCGCCCGCGCCAGGTGGCGCTCCGGCGTGTCGAAGTAGACGCTGCGCAGCCGGCGCGTGACGGGCCGGCCGGCCGCGGCGGCGGCGAGCGCGGGGTGGCGCCGGATGGCCGCCGCCGCGCGCGGCGGCACGCGCAGC
>CAZGTK010000492.1:0-2254 GCA_964528415.1 uncultured Burkholderiales bacterium
GCGCCTTGACGACCCAGACCGGGCCGCCCAGCTTTTTGGCCGCCTCGACAGCCTCGTCGACGCTGAAGCACGCAAAGCCGCGCGGCGTCGTGACGCCGTAGCTGCGCAGGATTTCCTTGGCCTGATACTCGTGGATTTTCATTTTTCTCTGCCCGGCAATGCCCAGTCTGCTCGAAGCGCCGTGCCTCGATGCGCAGGCGACAATCTAAGTCACGCGCGCCGGATTCACCCTTGACCGGGGTCAATAATCCGGGAACCTACCGATTTTTAAGAGGAATCCGGGATCGGCGCGGACCGTCGCCGGGCATTTCCGGCGCGGCGGCCACGGTGGCCGCCGGCGCCGGGCGGGCGCCTATTTCAGTTCGCCGTAGCGGGTCTCGTACTCCGCGACGAGGCGGCTGAGCACCTCGTTCAGCCGCTTGGCGGCGAACGGGGAAAGCACCAGACGGTGCTGCAGATCGATCTCCAGCTCCTTCGGCGTGCGCTCCCACGTGGTGTTGACGCCAAAGTTAAGGACGACCTCCTCCCGCGTGCTGGTCGCGTTGCAGAAATTGGCGTAGGAGCTCTTCAGGTTCTGCGTGTTCCAGCGCACGCGCGAGCCGCCGGCGGCACCCTTGGTCTTGGACTGCGACTCGCCAGATTCCTTCGGCATGAATCCTCCCCGTGAGATTGGACAATACAGTTCGATTGCGCCGCGGCGACGCGGCGCGGAAGCCGCCGCCATGTTACTTGGCGGCCGCCTGAGCGGCAACCGGCGCGTCGCCTGCAGCGGAGTCGGCGCGGCGCACTTTACAAGGAGAGCGGCCGCTGGCGACAATGGCGCTCCACCCGTCCTTCTCCCGATTCATGCGATTCCCAGCAACGCGTTGGTCCGCTGCCTGCGCCCTCGGGCTCCTGCTTTCCCCGGCGTCGGGCGCCGAATTCGATTGCCTGGTGGAGGCCCGCCAGATGGTGGAAATCCGCAGCCCCGTCGAAGGCCTGATCGAATCCGTGCCGGTCCAGCGCGGACAGGCCGTCAAGAAAGGGCAGGTGCTGGCGACCCTGCAATCCGGGCCGGAGAAGGCGGCGCTGGATCTGGCCCGCTCCCGCGCCGAGATGGAGGGTACCGTGAAGGCGGCCGAAGCCCGCCTCGACTTCGCCATCAAGAAGGAGCAACGGACCAAGGATCTTTACGACAAGAACTTCGTGTCCTCCAGCGCCCTCGACGAGGCGCGCACCCAGCGGCTGCTGGCCGAGAACGAGCTGCGCGAGGCGCGGGAGAACAAGCGTCTGGCCGAACTGGAGGTGCGCCGGGCCACCGAGGTCCTGAGCCTGCGCACGATCCGCAGCCCGTTCGACGGCGTCGTCGTGGAGCGCTACCAGGACCCGGGCGAGTTCGCGACCACCAACATCAAGGATCCGATTCTCAAACTGGCGCAGATCGACCCGTTGAACATCGAGGTGATCCTGCCGGTCGGCCTCTACGGCAAGATCAAGCCAGGCCAGACGGCGGAGGTGACGCCGGAAGCCCCCGGCAGTACCTTCACGGCCCGGGTCAGCGTCGTGGACCGCGTCATCGACGCCGCCAGCGGCACCTTCGGCGTGCGCCTCGAGCTGCCCAACCCGAAGCAGGAAATCCCGGCGGGGGCAAAGTGCAAGGTTCGCTTGCCGGATTGATTGGGGCCCTGCGCGCGCGGGCCTGCGTGGTGGCGCTGACGGGGCTCGCTTTGGCCGCTGCGATGCCGGGCGCGCTGGCGGCCAGCGAATACTTCCTCACGCCCGAGGTCCCGGCCGGCAAGTGGAAGGGCGTGCGGATGAAAAACGTGCCGCAGGGCACCGTCGTGAACTTCGCGTTCGAGAGCAGCGGTCCCTGCGCCGTGCAAATCATCAGCGAGGCGGACGCCAAGCGGCCGGCCGCGCAGCGCCGCGTGCTGTTCGCGGCCACGCTGGAGCGCAAGCTGTCGTTCAAGCTCACCATGCCCGACGCCGGGACCTATTATCTGATTCTGGACAATCGCCGCGGCGACGCGGCGCGCACCATCCGCGTTGGCATTCGCGCCGAGCGCGGCAAGGGCGCGGGCCCGGGCCGGCCAGAACTCGACGACAATCCGAAACTGGATATGTGAGCGGCTACTCGCCGCGGCCGCTGAACGCCAGCAGATCCCCCAGCTGCTCGTCGGCGGCCAGCAGTTCCCGGCGCGCGCGCGAATGCGCGCCTTCCGCGCCGCGCTGGGCCTGGCGCACCAGCGCGCGCAGCGCGGCCGACGGCAGGCGC
>CAZGTK010000493.1:0-2252 GCA_964528415.1 uncultured Burkholderiales bacterium
GATCTTCTCGTCCTTGGTCATGGACGCGCCGGGACTCTGCTCGCCGTCGCGCAACGTCGTGTCGAAAATGATCAACCGATCCTTCATGGCCCTGTCTCCATTAAGCCGAAATCCGTCCTGGACTCATGCCGACCCTGGCTGGCGGTTCCCGGCAAACGGCATGGCGTGCACGGATGATCCGCCGGGACCCGGGGTCCGGCTTCGATGAAACGCAAATTGTGGGGTGAGGTTTGTCTGTCAGCGCGCGAGGCGCAGCAGCAGACGGGCCAACAGGAAGCCGGCCGAGAGGGGAAGCACGCGCTGAATGGGAACGAAACGCATGTGGCGGACTATAAAGGCATTCACGGGAGGACGCAAGCCGCGTCAGGGCCGCGGCTCCTCCGGCTCCTTCGCCTCGGCAGCCTCGGCCGCCGCTGCCGCGCGACGCTGCCGCAACCGGCGCACGGCCCACATCACATAGCCGGACAGGCCATAGCCCAAGAAAAGCACGAACAGCACCGTGGGCGGATCGGTCGAGATCAGGACGATCGCGAGAACCACCATCAGAAGGACGGCGAACGGCACGCTCCGGCGCAGGTTCACGTCCTTGCCGCTGTAGAAACGGAAGTTGCTGACCATGGTGAGGCCGGCGAACACCGTGATCAGCCACGCCAGCCAGGCGATCTCCGGCCCGCGGACCTCGTAGTCGTGCATCACCCACACCAGGCCGGCGATCAGCGCCGCGGCCGCGGGACTCGGCAGTCCCTGGAAGTAGCGTTTGTCGACGACCTCGATGTTGGTGTTGAAGCGGGCAAGCCGCAGCGCGGCGCCGGCGCAGTAGACGAACGCGGCCAGCCAGCCGAGCTTGCCCAGCGTCTGCAGCGCCCACTCGTACATGACCAGCGCCGGGGCGACGCCGAAGGACACCATGTCGGAGAGGCTGTCGTACTCGGCGCCAAACGCGCTCTGGGTGTGGGTGAGGCGCGCGACGCGGCCGTCGAGCGCGTCCAGCACCATGGCGATGAAGATCGCCACCGCGGAATGCTCGAAGCGGCCGTTCATCGCCTGCACTACCGCGTAGAACCCCGCGAACAGGGCGGCGGTGGTGAACAGGTTGGGCAGGATGTAGATCCCGCGCCGGCGCGCTTCCGGGTTGATCAGTGCCCGGCGTCGGGACGGTGTTTCGGGCATGGGCCGGTCAAAAAGTGATGTTTTCGTAACAGCTTAACGCAAATCGGCGGAATGGGCCCAGGCCCCTCGGGCCGACTCAGTCCGCGGCCGGGAGCTCGGCCAGCACGGTCTCGGTGGCGTGCACCTTGTCGCCGATCGCCACCCGCGCGCGCGCGCCGGGCGGAAGATAGACGTCGAGCCGCGAGCCGAACCGGATGAAGCCGTAGCGCTCGCCGCGCTTCAACTCGGCGCCCGCCTCCACGTGGCAGAGGATGCGCCGCGCCACCAGCCCCGCCACCTGGACGCAGGTCACGTCGTGGCCCTCGGGCGTGCGCAGCCACAGCGCGTTGCGCTCGTTCTCGTCGGAGGCTTTCGCGAGTTCGGCGTTGAGGAACTTGCCGGCGCGGTACCAGCGCTCCATGACCTTGCCGTCCACCGGGCTGCGGTTGGAGTGGGCGTTGAAGACGTTCATGAACACGGACACGCGCAGGCTGTCGCGGTCGAGGTAGGGATCGCGACAGGCGCCGACCGACACCACGCGGCCGTCGGCCGGCGAGAGCACGAGGCCGGCGCCGCGCGGGATGGCACGGGGCGGATCGCGGAAGAACTGCAGGACGAATACCACCCACAGCCACAGCGGCAGCGACCACCAGCCCGCCACCGCGGTGGCACCCAGCGCCGCGACGGCCGAGCCGCCGAGGATGGCCCAGCCTTCGCGCGCCACCAGCGGATGCGGATACTCTTCCCTCGGCGTCACGGGCGCGCTCCGTCGCTCCTGTCCGAACGGCCGCGGCGCCTCAGTTCTTGGTCTGGTCGACGAGCCGGTTCTGCTTGATCCAAGGCATCATGTCGCGCAGCTTCTCGCCGACGACCTCGATCGGGTGCGCCTTGCCCAGGCGCCGCATCGCCTTCAGCTTCGGCGCGCCGGCGCGGTTCTCGAGGATGAATTCCTTGGCGAACTCGCCGGCCTGGATCTCCTTCAGGATCCGCCGCATTTCGTCCTTGGTCTGCTCGGTGATGACGCGCGGACCGCGGGTGAAGTCACCGTACTCGGCGGTGTTCGAGATCGAGTAGCGCATGTTGGCGATGCCGCCCTCGTACAT
>CAZGTK010000494.1:0-2243 GCA_964528415.1 uncultured Burkholderiales bacterium
GCGCACGGCGTCGTCGAGCTGGGGCCCGGCGACGTCGAGACGATCCGCGCCGGCGAGCCGGCCGCGCGCGGGGCGAGGCTGGTGCTGGGCGCGGGCACCGGCCTCGGGGTGGCGGCGCTGGTGCCGGCGGGCGACGGCTTCGCCGCGGTTGCCTCGGAGGCCGGCCACATGGACTTCGCGCCGGCGGACGAGGCGCAGCGGGGGGTGGCGGAAGCGCTGGCGCGGCGCTACGGCCACGTCTCCTGCGAGCGCGTGCTGTCGGGCCCGGGCCTCGAGGCGATTCACTGCGTGTTGAGCGGCGCCGACCTGGCGCGTCCGCCGCTCGGCGCGGCGGAGATCTCGGCGGCGGCGCAGGCCGGTGATCCGGTCGCCGGGCGCGCGCTGACCATGTTCGTTTCGGTGTACGGCGCCGTCGCGGGCAATCTGGCCCTGGCGTTTCTCGCCACGGGCGGCGTCTACATCGCGGGCGGCATCGCTCCGGCGATCGCGGGCGAGCTGCGCGGGCCGGGCTTCGCCGCAGCCTTTCTCGACAAGGGCCGGTTTCGCGAGCTGCTGGAACGCGTTCCGGTGTCGCTGGTGAGAAACCCGCGGCTCGGACTGCTGGGCGCCGCCGCCCACGCGGCGTGGGCCGCCTATTCCTCGGGAATGGTCACGACCCGGCCGAGCGGCTCGAGGTCGTAGCCGTTCAGCGCCGCGGCGAGGCCGCCCGTGGGCGCGCCGCGCAGCACGTCGAGCAGCTGCTGGAACAGGTTGCGGAAGTAGACCGCCTTCGGCAGCACCAGATCGAAGCACTCCCACCCGAGGGGCAGGAAGCCGAGCCCGAACTCGGCGGCCGCGCTGCGCACGCCGGGGGCGCAATCCGCGCGCCCCTGCGCGACGCTGGCGGCCGCGTGACGCTCGGTCAGCGCCCGGCCCACGACGCCCGACTCGTCCACCGCGAGCCCGCGCTCGGACAGCGCGAGCGACAGGAAGTGCTGCGAGCCCGCGCCCTCCTGCCGCATCGCCCAGCGCACGCCCGCCGCGACGACGTCGTCCAGGCTGGCCGCGCCCGCGGTCGACGGGCCGAGCAGGACTCCCTGCTCGCGGCGGGCGACGCGCACGAGCGTCCAGTCACGGAATCCCGGGAAACCGCGCACGAGCTGGGCGTGGCGGCGGTCCGCTGCCGCCGCCGGTCCCCAGTGGATGCCGCAGACGTTGGCGCGGCGCTGCGAGAGCAGGGCGAGGCCGAGCCGGGTGCCGGTCGGCGCCAACGCCACCAGCGCCGAGCCTTGCAGGCGCGCGGCCAGTTCGGCGACGGCGGCGGCCAGCAGCGGGTCGTCGCTGCCGCCGACGATCAGCCGGTCGGACAGGACTCCGCCGTGGGTGGATTCGAGCAGCCACTCGTCGACGAGCCGGCGCGGGAACAGCCATTTGCCCGCGGCCTTGGTGGCGGGAATCGCACCTTCCTTGACCAGCGCGTAGATCTTCTTCTCGTTCAGGTGCAGGTACTCCGCCACCTCGCGCACGGTGAGGAACGCTGCGTCGGGGCGAGGGGTCTGGTCCATCACGGCGCGCGCCGCTCGGACTCGGAGAGCTCCTCCGGCGTGTTGATGTTGCTGAAGGCATCGGGCTCATCGTCGAACGCGACCTCCACCACGCGCAGCGCGGCGTACCAGGCGTCGATCTTGCGTCCGCCGCCGGCGAGAAAATCGTGCAGATGAGGCAGCAGCGTGCGTCGGCACAGGCAGAACACGGGGTGCGGCTGGTCGCCCGTGCGCGCCACCGCCAGGTCGGCCTGCTCGGCGTCCAGCGCCGCGCGCAGCCTTGCCACCAGGTCGGCGGGCAGGAAGGGCGAATCGCACGGGACCGTGGCGACGAGCGGGTGCGCCGCTTCGTGGAGCGCGCGGTGCAGGCCCGCCAGCGGACCGGCGAAGCCGCCCACCAGGTCGGGCACCACGCGGGGGCCGAGTGCGCCGTAACGGTCGAGGTTCTGGTTGGCGTTGATCAGCAACTCGTCGACCTGCGGCGCGAAGCGCTCCAGGACCCACGCGACCATCGGGCGGCCGCGCAGCGGCTTCAGGCCCTTGTCGACGCCGCCCATGCGGCGGCCCTGGCCGCCGGCCAGGATCACTCCGGTGACTTTGTCCATTGCAACGGGAATCGCAGGCCGCCCGCGCGACGCGAGCGGGTCAGCTCGACGCGCCGCGCCGGAAGCGCTCGCGGCCGGTGAACAGCAGGTAGTGCTTGCCGGTGGCGCGGCCGAT
>CAZGTK010000495.1:0-2238 GCA_964528415.1 uncultured Burkholderiales bacterium
GCCCGCCGCGGCCGACGCCGCGCCCCGGCAGCGTGACGTCCAGCGCCTCTTCGGCCAGGCGCGCGTCCAGCTTGCGCGCGGCGAGCGCATCGCGGCACTCGGCGAGCGCCTGCTCCAGCGCCTGCTTGGCCTGGTTGATGCGCGCGCCGGCCTGCGGGCGCTCCTGCGGCGACAGGCGGCCCAGCCCCTTGAGCATCTCCGTCAGCGCGCCGCTCTTGCCGAGATAGCGCGCCTTGGCCTGCTCGAGCGCGTCCGCGTCCCGCGTGGCGCGGAACGTCGCGATCGCCTCCTGCACCAGTTGATCGAGTGGCTCCATGGAAAACACCCGGCGGCGACAAACAAAAAGGAGGCTCTCGCGAGCCTCCCGTCGGGGCGCCCCGCCCGCTAGGCGCCCAGGCTCGCCTTCGCCTGTTCGGCGATGCGCGCGAACGCCGTCTTGTCGAACACGGCCAGGTCCGCCAGGACCTTGCGGTCGATGTCGATGGCCGCCTTCTTCAGCCCGTTCATGAACGCGCTGTAGGACAGGCCGCACTCGCGCGCCGCGGCGTTGATGCGGGTGATCCACAGCGCCCGGAACTGGCGCTTGCGCTGACGGCGGTCGCGATAGGCGTACTGGTTCGCCTTCATGACCGCCTGGTTGGCGACGCGGAAGACGTTCTTCCGGCGGCCGCGGAATCCCTTGGCTTGCGCCAGGACTTTCTTGTGACGGGCACGCGCCGTCACGCCGCGCTTGACTCGTGGCATGGCTCGGCTCCCCTCAGGCGTACGGCAGCATGCGCTTGATCGGCCCCATGTCGGCTGCGTCGACGACGGTGGTGCCGCGCAGGTGGCGCTTGCGCTTGGTGGACTTCTTGGTGAGGATGTGGCGCAGGTGCGACTTGCTGCGTTTTACGCCGCCGTTGCCGAGCACCTTGAAGCGCTTGGCCGCACCCCGCTTGGACTTCAGCTTGGGCATTTCACACGACTCCTTTTCGTTGCCCGCCGGGTGGCCCGCTGCTGCGGACGCTTCACGACCCGAACGCGGCTTGTTGGCGCGCTGCGCGCGCTGACTGCCTTCCGCCCGTTGCCGCCGGCGGCGCGGTCCTGCTGCTGACTATTTCTTCTTCGGCGACAGCACCATCACCATCTGCCGCCCCTCCATCTTCGGGAACTGCTCGACGAGGCCGTAGGGCTCCAGGTCCTGCTTGACCCGCTCCAGCAGCCTCAGCCCGAGTTCCTGGTGGGCCATCTCCCGACCGCGGAAGCGCAGCGTCACCTTCGCCTTGTCGCCTTCCTCGAGGAAACGGATCAGGTTCCTGACCTTGATCAGGTAATCACCCTCGTCCGTTCTCGGCCGGAATTTGATCTCCTTGACCTGGATCTGCTTCTGCTTGAGCTTGGCCTCGTGGCGTTTCTTGCTCTCACGGTACTTGAACTTCCCGTAGTCCATGACCTTGCACACCGGCGGCTTCGCCGCGGGCGCGATCTCGACGAGATCGAGCTCCGCCGCCTCCGCCATCGCCAACGCCTCGGCCAGACTCACCACGCCGACCTGCTCTCCGTCGGCGCCGATCAGCCGGATCTCGGGCGCGTTGATCTCGCCGTTGACCCGGTGCTGCAGTTCCTGAGCGATAGTCAAACCTCCAAGTCAAAAAAACTGTGGCGAACCTCGCCGCCGACGTCGCCGCGTCCGCTGCGCTGTCCCCACAGCCTCAGGCCGTCCGCCCCCGCCGGGCCAGGTCCTCGTCCAGGCGCCGGGCAAACGCCTCGACGCTCATGGCTCCCAGGTCCTGGTTTCCGCGGCCGCGCACCGCCACCGTGCGTGCTCCCACCTCCTTGTCACCGACGATCAGCAGGTAGGGCACTTTCTGCAAACTATGTTCTCGAATTTTATAGGTTATTTTCTCGTTCCTCAAGTCGGCGTCGACCCGCCAGCCGGCCGCGCGCAGGAGGTCGCGAACCTCCGCCGCGTAGGGCTGCTGCGCTTCGGAGATGTTGAGCACCAGCGCCTGCAACGGCGCCAGCCAGACCGGCATGGCGCCGGCAAAATGCTCGATCAGGATCCCGATGAAGCGCTCCATCGATCCGACGATCGCCCGGTGCAGCATCACCGGCGTCCTGCGGCTGTTGTCCTCGGCGACGTACTCGGCGCCGAGCCGCCCGGGCATCATGAAGTCCACCTGCACGGTGCCGCACTGCCAGGACCGGCCAATGGAGTCCTTGAGGTGGTACTCGATCTTGGGGCCGTAGAACGCGCCC
>CAZGTK010000496.1:0-2221 GCA_964528415.1 uncultured Burkholderiales bacterium
GCTCACGCGGAGCTTCGACCAGGTGGTCGAGGGCATGACCGTCGCGGCGTACCTGGTCGGCGCCCGTCGCGGCTTTGTCTACCTTCGTGGCGAATACCTCTACCTGCTGCCGGCGCTGGAGGTGACGCTTGCCCGGCGGCGTGAAGCCGGCCTGCTGGGCGCGGCGATCCTGGGCCGCGCCGATCTCGATTTCGACGTCGAGATCGTGCTCGGCGCCGGCGCCTACATCTGCGGCGAGGAGTCGGCACTGATCGACTCGCTGGAAGGCAAGGCCGGCCGGCCGCGCAACCGCCCGCCCTATCCCGACACCAAGGGCTACCTGGACCAGCCCACGGTCGTGAACAACCCCGAGACGCTGGCCAAGGTGGCCGCGATCGCCGCCTACGGCCCGCAGTGGCTGACTTCGCGCGGGACGCCCGATTCGGCGGGCACCAAGCTCATCAGCGTCTCAGGCGACTGCGAGCGCCCCGGCGTGTACGAGATGGCGTTCGGCGTCACGGTGCGCGAAGTGCTCGAGGCCTGCGGCGCGCGCGACACCCAGGCCGTGCAGGTCAGCGGGCCGTCGGGCACCTGCGTGTCCTGGCGCGAGCTCGAGCGGCGCATTGCCTTCGAGGACCTGCCGACCGCCGGCGCCTTCATGGTGTTCGACCGCAGCCGCGACCTGTTCGAGGTGGCGCGCAACTTCGCCCACTTCTTCGCCCACGAGAGCTGCGGCTTCTGCACGCCGTGCCGCGTCGGCACGCCGATCCTGGCGCGCACCATGGACAAGCTCGCGCGCGGTCGCGGCACCGCCCACGACATGGCCGAGATGCGGCGCGTGAGCCGCATCCTGCGCGAGATGAGCCACTGCGCGCTGGGCCACACCGCGGCCAACGCCCTGGACCAGACCATGGAGAAGTTCCCGCAGGCCTACGAGCGGCGGCTGAAGGCGCTCTCCTTCGAGCCCAGCTTCGACCTCGACGAGGCGCTGGCGCCGGCGCGCCTGCTCACCGGCCGCGACGACCCGTGGGCGCACCTGGAGGAAAAGGCGTGAGCGACGCCGCCACCATCGTCATCGACGGGCGCGAAGTGCCGTTCGCGCCGGGCGAGAGCGTGATGCAGGCGGCGCTCGGTGCGGGCGTCTACATCCCGCACCTTTGCTATCACCCGGACTACGTGCCGCACGGCAGCTGCAAGCTGTGCACGGTCAGCATCAACGGCAAGCATGCCGCCGCCTGCACGACGCGCGCGGCAGCCGGCATGACGATCGCGAACGAGACGCCGGAGCTCAACGACATGCGCCGCGCGCTGGTGCAGATGCTGTTCGTCGAGGGCAACCACACGTGCCCGGCGTGCGAGAAGACCGGCGCGTGCGAGCTGCAGGCGGTGGCCTATCACGTCGGCATGACGACGCCGCATTTCGAGCACTTCTTTCCGAGCCGCGACCTCGACGCTTCGCATCCGGACGTCTTTCTCGACCGCAACCGCTGCATCCTGTGCGGACTGTGCGTGCGGGCGAGCCGCGACGTCGACCGCAAGCACGTGTTCGCGATCACCGGCCGGGGCATCCAGTCGCGGCTGACGGTGAATTCCGCGAGCGGCCGGCTGGCCGACACCGAGCTCGCCGACACCGACGCGGCGGTGGCGGTCTGCCCGGTTGGGGCCATCCTGCGCAGGGGCCGCGCCTGGTCGACGCCGATCGGCGAGCGGCGTTACGACCGGGCGCCCATCGCCGAGGTGTCCGTGCGGGACTACGCCGAACGCAGGCGCCGCCATGGCTGACCGGCTGCGCGTCGCCACGACCTCGCTGGCGGGCTGCTTTGGCTGCCACATGTCGCTGCTCGACATCGACATGCGCGTGCTGGAGCTGGCGCGGCACGTCGAGTTCGACCGCTCGCCGCTCACCGACATCAAGCACTGCGGCCCGTGCGACGTCGGGCTGGTGGAAGGCGGCATCTGCAACGCCGAGAACGTCCACGTGCTCAAGGAGTTCCGCCGCAACTGCCGCGTGCTGGTTTCGGTGGGCGCGTGCGCCATCAACGGCGGCGTGCCGGCGATGCGCAACAACATCCCGCTGCGATCGTGCCTGCAGGAGGTCTACGAGACCGAAGGCGGCCTCGAGCGCGGCGGCATCCCCAACGACGTCGAGCTGCCGCTGCCGTTCGACCGGGTGCGGCCGATCCATGAAGTGGTGCACGTGGACTACTTCCTGCCCGGCTGCCCGCCGCCGGCCGAGGCCTTC
>CAZGTK010000497.1:0-2216 GCA_964528415.1 uncultured Burkholderiales bacterium
CGGCACTCCCGGGCATGGCCATGACCGCGTCGCGGTCGCCGCGCGAGGTCGCCGCGCGCCCTCCGATAGTCTGGCGCGCATGGAACGGACGGCGGCCGAAACGGTGTTCGTGCTGCAGGGCGGAGGCGCCTTGGGCGCCTACCAGGCGGGCGCCTGCGAGGCGCTGACCGCGGCCGCCGATCACCCGACCTGGGTCGCCGGCATCTCGATCGGCGCAATCAACGCGGCGCTGATCGCGGGCAACCCGCCGGAGCGGCGCGTCGCGCGCCTGCGCGAATTCTGGGAGCAGGTCACGGCGAACCTTCCCGCCATTCCGGCCGTCGCCGACGCGCCGTTCCCGGGGTTCCTCCGCGACTGGATCAGCGAATGGCGCGGCGAGCTCGATGCCGCGATCGGGGTGCCCGGTTTCTTCGTGCCTCGGCTCGGCGCCGCCGCATGGCGCGGGGCGATGTCGAATCCGAGCTACTACGACACCGCCCCGCTGCGCGAGACGCTGCTCACGCTGGTGGACTTCGATCGCCTCAACGACGGGCCGGTGCGGTTGAGCGTCGGGGCGGTCGACGTGCAGAGCGGCAACTTCGTCTACTTCGACAATCGCCAGCAGCGCATCGGCCCCGACCACGTCATGGCCAGCGGGGCGCTGCCGCCGGGATTTCCGGCGGTGCAGATCGACGGCCGCTCGTACTGGGACGGCGGCATCGTTTCGAACACGCCGCTGCGGCACGTCGTGGAGAACGTCGCGGCGCCGCGCGCGACGATCTTCCAGGTGGACCTGTTCAGCGCGCGGGGAGAGCTGCCGAAGACCTTGTCGCAGGTCGACGCGCGCGAGAAGGACATCCGGTTCTCGAGTCGAACCCGCACGGTCACCGACACGCTGCGCGAGCGCCACGAGATGCACCGCCGGATCCGCGCACTGGCGGCGATGCTGCCCGCGTCGCGTCGCGCGCAGCCGCAGGTGCAGGCCATGCTCGCCGACACCCGCGACACGGCGATCACGCTCGTGCACCTCATCTACCGCGGCGACGACTCGGGCGCCTCGGCGAAGGACTTCGAGTTCTCGCGGGCGGCCATGCTGGGGCACTGGCGCGCCGGGCACGCCGACATGGCGCACTCGCTGCGCGAGCTCGCGGCGGCGCCGCGCGCAAACGGTTCGGAGTCGTTCCGGGTGTTCGACTTCGACCGCCACCGTCGCCGCAGCCGCAAGCCGCGAGCGTGAACGCGGCAGCCGCTCACCCGGCCCGCGGCCTTCGAGGCTCTCCCGTCGCGCCCGGCTCTCCCGGCCCTCGCACCGCCTGCAGCGCGCCCGGCATCACGCGCACCGCAACGGCACGGGCACCCGCGAGCGGCTCGCCGTCCGCGGCCAGCGGCATCTCGGCCACGCACTCGACGCGCAACTGCGTGAACGGCGCCGTGCGCACCTCGGGATGGCCGAGGTGCCGGCCCGCCAGCAGGCGCGGCAGCATCAGCAGCGTTCCGAGCCGCCCGAACCGTCCGGCGATCAGCAGGTCGAGCCGCCCGTCGTCGATGCGCGCGCCGGGCACGGCCGGCATCCCTGCACCGTAGGTCGGCGTGTTCAGGGTCGACGCGAACAGCGCTTCGCCGTCGTGCACGAGCTCGCCGTCGACGATCACGCGCAGCCGGCGGCGCCGCAGCGTGGCGAGCTCGCCCAGCGTGGCCCACAGATAGCGCGGCAGGCCGCGCAGCCACTGCGGGCCCTCGGCCGCGCGGCGCGCGATCGCGGCATCGAATCCGGCCTCGACGCTCGACGCAAACGGCCACGCGCCGTGCTCGGTGACGAGCTCGCCGAGATCGCAGCCGGAGGCCGGGCCGCGCAAGGCCAGCGCGAGCGCATCGGGCCAGGCCAATCCGCGCAGGCCCAGCGCCCGCGCCAGGTCGTTGCCGCTGCCCACCGGCACCAGGCCCAGGCTCAGCTTGCGCTCGACCAGCGCCGGCAGCAGCCGATGCACGGTGCCGTCGCCGCCGACCAGCACGGCCCGCGAGCCTTCCGGGCGCTCGAGCAGCAGCGCGCGCGCGCGCTCGACGTCATCGACGACCGCGAACTCGGCCTCGGGCGCCAGCGAGTTCAGCCGCTCCCGAAACGGATCGGCCAGGCGCCAGGCGCGGCCGCCGGCCGCGCAAGGATTGAGCAATACGAGGGCGGGGCCCGCCGGCGCTGCCACGGGCCCGCCCGCCATGGGCCTACTTCTTGCGCCCGT
>CAZGTK010000498.1:0-2214 GCA_964528415.1 uncultured Burkholderiales bacterium
GTGCTTCTCGAACAGGTGCCAGCCGCGCGGCCGCACGATCAGCACCGCGGTCTTGTCGTTCAACTTGTAGCGCTTGCCGCCCTGCTCGAGGGTGATCGTCCGGCGCACGGCGTCGCGCAGGTTGATCTGGCCCTCCACCATGTTGGCCCACGTCGGGCAGTTGGCGTCCTCGAAGTCGGCCATGAAGGTGGACGCGCCGCAATTGAGCGCGTTGATCACCATCTTGCGGTCGGTCGGCCCGGTGATCTCGGTGCGACGGTCCAGCATGTCCTTCGGCTGGTCCGCGATCTTCCAGTCGGCTTCGCGGATCTTCTGCGTTTCGGCCAGGAAGTCGGGGAGCCTGCCGGCGTCGAACTCCTTCTGGCGCGCCGCGCGCTTGGCCAGGAGCTCGTCGACCCGCCCGGCGAACGCGCGATGCAGCGTGGCGACGAAGGCCACGGCGTCGGGGCTGAGGATCTCGGCGTACTCGGGCTTGACGGGCCCGGTGATCTGAACGCCCTGGGGCAGTTCGATGGGCTTGTTCATGGTCCGCTCCATTGGCTGCTCGTTATACGTGGAATAGCATTTCATTATACTGCAATGCAGCAGAATCGCCAGCCTCGGCCCACGGGGCGCCGTCCGGGGCGGAGCGGCTTCAGGCGAGGGCCGCGGTTCGGTCGCCGCGCCGAAACCCCGTCAGGGGCCGCTCGATGCCCCGTCCGACGGCGAGCACCTTGACGAGCTCGCCCATCTCCGCGGGCGACAGCAGCTTCTGGACGCCGGCGGCCAGGGGCAGGTAGCGGGCAACGTCGTCGGCCGGCGTCCGCGCGAGGAGGCCGGTGATGCCGCAGTCGAGCAGAAAGCCCGCCTGAGAGGTGTACCCCAGCACCTCGAGCCCGCCGTCGGCGGCGGCCGCGGCCAGCGCGGAGAAATCGACGTGGGCGGTGATGTCGGTGAGCCCCGGCCAGAAGAACGGGTCCGCGTGCGCGTGATGGCGATAGTGGCACATCAGCGTGCCCTGCGAGCGCTGGGGGTGGTAGTACTCGCGGGCCGGGAAGCCATAGTCGACGGCGATGATCGCCCCGCGCTCGAGGCCGGCGGCGAGCGAGCGCATCAGCGCGGGTCCGGCCAACGCGATTTCCGAGCAGTAGGGGCGCGGCACGTCGAGTGCGGCGGCGGCAGCGGCCAGCGCCGGGTCCGCGATCGGCCGCTCGGCCCAGGCGAAGCCCTCGGCGTCGAGCGCGACGCCGCGCTCGAAGACCCCGTCGTCGCGCCACGCCACCACGTGCACCGGCAGCGCGTCGAAGACCTCGTTGGCGACGACGACGCCGTCGTGTCGCTCCGGCAGCCGATCGATCCAGCGCACGCGCGCGCGCAGCCCGGCCGCCGCCAGCGTCGCCTGCTGGCGCGCGCGCAGATCGGGACTCACTTCGAGGATCCGGTAATCCGCCACGCCGACGCCCAGCTCGTCCAGTGCGGTCAGCAGGTCGCAGGCGAGCCGGCCGCTGCCCGCGCCCAGTTCGAGCACGCTGCTGCCGGCGGCCAGCAGCACGTCGGCGACCGAGCGCGCCAGCGTGTGCCCGAACAGCGGCGAGATCTCCGGCGCGGTGACGAAGTCGCCCTCGACGCCCAGCTTGGCCGCGCCGGCGGCGTAGTAGCCGAGGCCGGGCGCGTAGAGCGCGAGCTCCATGTAGCGCGCGAACGAAATCCAGCCGCCGGCCGCGCCGATCGCGTCGCCGATGGCCGCGCGAAGGCGCGCGCTGTGGGCGGCGGCGTCGGCTGCGGGGGCGGGAAGCTGACTCATCGGCGGGGATCGCAGCGTGTGCTAGAGTCGTGCGTCCGTGGCGTCCAGGCGAGCAGCGAAGTTTAGTGGAACGTCCCCTGCAGGACAAAAGCGTTCTCATCACCGGCGGCGCGAAGCGTGTCGGCGCCGCCATCTGCCGCCGCCTGCACGCGGCCGGCGCCAGTCTCGTCATCCATTACCGGTCCTCGCGCGACGAGGCCGCGTCGCTCGCCGGCGAGCTCAACGCGCACCGCGCCGGCTCGGCCACGCTGGCCCAGGCGGATCTGCTCGACACCGCGCGGCTGCCGGCGCTGGTGCAGGCGGCGATCGACGCCTACGGCCGGCTCGACGTGCTGGTGAACAACGCTTCGAGCTTCTTCCCGACGCCGATCGGCCACATCGATGAGACCGCGTGGGGCGATCTGGTCGGCACCAACCTGAAGGCGCCGCTG
>CAZGTK010000499.1:0-2189 GCA_964528415.1 uncultured Burkholderiales bacterium
TGTGGATCGTCGGCGGCGACGGCTGGGCCTACGACATCGGCTACGGCGGCCTCGATCACGTGCTCGCCTCGGGCCGCAACGTCAACATCCTGGTGCTCGACACGGAGGTCTACAGCAACACCGGCGGGCAGGCGTCGAAATCCACGCCGCGCGGCGCGGTGGCGAAATTCGCGGCCGCCGGCAAGCCGATCGGCAAGAAGGACCTCGGCATGATCGCGATGTCGTACGGCAACGTCTACGTCGCCCAGGTCGCGATGGGCGCGAACCCGGTGCATACAGTGCGCACCTTCCAGGAGGCGGCGTCGTGGAACGGGCCGTCGCTGATCATCGCCTACAGCCACTGCATCGCCCACGGCATCGACATGACCACCGGCATGAGCCACCAGCGCGACGCGGTCAAGAGCGGCTACCTGACGCTCTACCACTACGACCCGCGGCTCGGCATGGGCGGCGCCGACCAGCCGCTAAAGCTGGACTCGCGCAAGCCCACCATTCCGCTCGAGCAGTACACGATGAAGGAAGGCCGGTTCGCGATGCTCGCCCAGGCCGACCCGGCGCGCGCCAAGCAGCTCGCCCGCAAGGCGCAGGCCGACGCCGACGCCCGCTGGACGCTGTACGAGCAGATCGCCGGCGTGCACCGCACCGTCACCGGGTCCGAGCTCGCGCCCGAGCCCGCGGCGCCGGGCGCGGCGCAAGCACCCCTGACCAAGGAGGCCGAGCAATGAGCGTCGATCTGCATGCCCGCTACCTGGGGCTCGAGCTGCGCAACCCGATCGTGGCCGCGGCCTCGCCGCTGACCGCCAATGTCGACAGCCTCAGGCGCCTGCAGGATGCCGGCGTGGCCGCGGTGGTGCTGCCTTCGCTGTTCGAGGAGCAGATCGAGCATGAGGAGATGGCCACCCACAACCTGATGCTCTACGGCGCCGAGGTATCGCCCGAGGCGCGCGGCTTCTTCCCGGAGCTGCCGGAATACGGCACCGGGATCGACAAGTACCTGCAGCTCATCGGCGAGGCCAAGAAGGCGCTGTCGGTGCCGGTGATCGCGAGCCTGAACGGCTACACGCCCGGCGGCTGGACGCGCTATGCGCGCCAGTTCGAGGCCGCCGGCGCCGACGCGATCGAGCTCAACGTCTACTTCCTCGCCACCGATCCCGACGACACCAGCGCCGCGGTCGAGCAGCGCTACCTCGACCTGGTGGCGTCCGTGCGCGCCGAGACCCGGGTTCCGGTCGCGGTCAAGGTCGCGCCGTATTTCAGCGCGTTCGCGCACATGGCGCGGCAGCTGGCGGCCAAGGGCGCCTCCGGGCTGGTGCTGTTCAACCGCTTCGTGCAGCCCGACATCATGCTCGACGAGCTGGAAGTCGCGCCGCACCTGGTGCTCTCGACATCGGACGAGCTGCGCCTGGCGCTGCGCTGGATCGCGATCCTGCACGGCCGCGTCGACGCGAGCCTCGCCGCCACCGGCGGGGCGCACACCGCCGAGGACGTGCTGAAGCTGCTGCTGGCGGGCGCGGACTGCGTGATGATGGCCAGCAGCCTGCTCAAGGAGGGGCCGACGCACGTGCGCACCGTGCTCGCCGGCATCGAGGCGTGGATGGCCGAGCGCGACTACGTCTCCGTGCAGCAGATGCGCGGCTCGCTGAGCCAGCGCGCGTGCCCGGACCCGGCGGCGTTCGAGCGCTCCAACTACATGAAGGCGCTGAAGTCCTACACCAGCCGCTTCGCGTAGGCCCAATCGACCCAGGTCCCAACCCAGCCACAGGAGTCCAACATGGCGTTGATCATCACCAACGACTGCACGGCCTGCGACGCGTGCAAGCCGGTGTGCCCGAACGAGGCGATAAGCGCCGCGGCCCCGATCTACGTGATCGACCCGGCCAAGTGCACCGAGTGCGTCGGCGCGCACGACCAGCCGCAGTGCGTGGACGTGTGCCCGGCCGATTGCATCATCCCCGACCCGGCGCACGCGGAAACGCCCGAGCAGCTGCAGGCCAAGTACAACGCGCTGCATCCCTGACCGCCGGGCCCCCGCCGCCGCGCCGCAGGAACCCTGACGGCGCCCCCCGGCCGGCGCGCCGGACTCCCGGCCCCCTCCGCGCGCCCGCGGCCGGCGGCGGAGACCGCGTCCGGCTGTGCTATCCTACCGATCCGTTTTTTCCCCGGCGCCACGTCGGCGCCGGCGTTCACCC
>CAZGTK010000500.1:0-227 GCA_964528415.1 uncultured Burkholderiales bacterium
GATCGCAACCTCTTCCACGGGGAGGATACTGGCCACAGGATGGGTTGAGAACGTCGACTTGGAAGGACTCGTTCGTACCTCCGATCTGCGGATCAAGCGGACGACAGCCGGAACGGCCCTCAAGACGACGGGCAGCAGCGAACTGCACGACACCACGTGGCTTCGTGGCAATGGCGACATCGTCGTCTCCTCCGGAACTCTTACGCTCCAGCCCGGTGCGACGGTCT
>CAZGTK010000500.1:237-1690 GCA_964528415.1 uncultured Burkholderiales bacterium
TACCTCTACGACGGTGCCAAGATCATCGTCAAGGCCGGTGCCGAACTCAAGCTCAAGCACGGAGCACGTATCCTCGACAAGGAAACGACGAAGCTCGCCAACCGGATCGTCCTCGAACAGAAGAACGGTGCGACACCCGGCGGCAAACTCACGATCGAATCGAAGGTCGAAGAAGCCGTCATCGATGCGGAGGTGCAGGTCAATGACGACGCACAGTTCACGGTCAACGATGCCGAGGGTGAAGCCTTTCCGAGTGTGTGGATACACAAGGTGACGGTAGAAACAGGAGGCAAGGTTTCCTTGGCGGACAAAGCCTTCGTCAAGCGCGTGAATCCCGCGTCGACGACGCCTGCCTTGATCCTCAAGTCCTCGAACGGACTCGTGGTTGCCGGAAGTGCAACGGTGCGGCTGGACGCTCCGGTGGAAGTCCAGAGTGGCAGCAAGCTCGAAGTCGGTACGTCGGCCACGCTGAAGGTAGGAGCACTGACGGTACAATCCAATGGTTCGCTCATTGCGAAGGCGGGTGCCACGGTACAGTTCTTCGACGATGAGAATACGATCCGTGGAAAGTTCATCGGCGAAGGTGCTCCCGGAAACCTCGCACGGTTCAAGGCTACGAACGAATCGGGTGGCTCGTGTTCGGCTCTGACCCGGAAGAACTTCGTGCGCCTTCTTGTCGAACCGGACAAGTGGGTGTACAACACCAACACGCCGGGTACGCAGCCATTGGATCAGGTTCTCACGGCGTACTTCCATGCGCAGGATGCCGAGTTCACGAATGTCTACACGACGATCAGGAACATGCCTGTCCTTGCACGGGTGGGTGGTGTCTTGCAGGCAGGAAAAATGCTGAGCTGCACATTCAAGGCCGACCGCAGCGTCTATGTGGCAGCGGGGATGGAAGCAGCGTTTCGGGCGAAGGAGTTTTTCTTGGTGGATGTATACAAGGAGAGCCGCCTCTTCCAGAAAGCCCGGCAGACGAGCGTCGGTGTTCCGGGAGCTATTTACCAGCAAGGATTAGGGCTCATCCGATACCTCACTGTGAACGGTTGCAAATTCCACGATGCTGGGGGCAAGATCACGAGCACGAACTACAGAGCACTTGAACAGAAGTTTCCCGAAAGTGACCGGGGAGACTATCCAGTTTCAGGTTTGAAGGTCACATCGCTCTCGAAGATCACGATGACGGGCAACACCTTCGCCTTCCTCCATACCGGTGTCAACGCAGAGAACGTCACAGGGTACTTCTCTGGCAACATCTTCGGTGGCCATGCCGATGGCATCGCCTGTGGATCGGCTACGATCTGCAACAATACGTTCAGCGGCTGTGTGCAGGGTGTCCGCGCGACGGCAGGTAACAATCAGGTCTTCGATAACACCTTCGGTGGGACGATGACGTCCACGACCAATCCACTCTTCGGCAGCGGTGTGCAGGTGGACTTCGTTGGTTCGG
>CAZGTK010000500.1:1700-2189 GCA_964528415.1 uncultured Burkholderiales bacterium
AATGCCGAATGCCGGAACAATGAACTGGAGAACTACGGCAGTGGGCTCCATGCCATACGCGGAATCCTGCAAGCCCGTGACCGCTTCGCCTTCCTCGCACCGAACCAGAATGACCGTGGAAAGGCCCTCGTCAATGGACGGAACGAGTTCGATGGACAGACGGGAGGTGGCAGTAATCCATACAAGCTGCAAAACCAAGAATCAGATGTTTACCTGGGCGATAACGGCATCGTCCAGTTGGAGTGTGGCAAGAACGTTTTCAGCGCGAACCAGCAGTTCCAGCTACAGAAATCCAACAATGTGGCGAACGTCGTCGTGACCACGAACGACTTCGGTGTCGCTCAACTGGCGAATATCCGCCATAATGCCAACATCGTTCCGCAGGGGAACGACCTCCAGAACGGAGAACACCCGTATGCAGGACTATGTGAGGCCAAGGTTCGGGAACGCGCCGGAGAGTTCGAATGCGTTCAGCTTCCTGTCAATGAC
>CAZGTK010000501.1:0-2187 GCA_964528415.1 uncultured Burkholderiales bacterium
GCAAGCAGGGCAAGGTCGGCCCCAACGCGCCGCCGCCGGAGCCGTGAGGGCGGCGCCGGTCGAGCCGGGCGGACTTGTGAATCGCAACGCGCGGTGTTGCCCGTTTGGGTGAGTTAGACAGCCAGGTTCCGCGCGACCCGGAAGCCGATGTCGCGTCGGCGGCTCCCGTACTCGAGCATGCTTTCCCCGCTCGTGCATTTGAGTTGATCGGGTTGCGACGCGAACGAGCCGCCGCACGCGATCGCCAGCGGAATCAAATCATCGCCGCCGCGTTCGCTTGTGAGTTCGGCGACATTGCCGTGCATGTCGTAAAGGCCGAACGCGTTGGGTTGCTTCAAGCCGACCGGGTGAGGCTTGCCGCCGCTGTTCGCGGCGTGCCAGGCGACGTCGTCGAGCCGATCGGGGGCGTCGCCATTGCAGTAGGTCGTCGTCGCCCCGCCGCGGCAGCAGTATTCCCACTCGGCCGCGGTGAGCAGCCGGTAGGCTCCCTCTCCCGCGAGGCCCAGCCGTTCGTTGAGCGAGCGCAGATAGCGGCGCGTGATGTCCAGCAACGACACGTAAGCGATCGGATGACGGCCCGTCTCGGGGCTGCTGAGGAAATCCGGATTTGTTACCTTCCGCGTTCCCGGCGTGAAGTTCCACTCGTCGAGCGTGACCGGGAAACGGCCGACAGCGAGCCGGCCGATGTCGACCATTCGTGGCTCGGCGTCGGGTGAAAATCTGGGCGTGTCGTCGCTGAACGTGCCGGGTGGAACGACGACCATTTCGGGTGCCATCGGCGCGTCCTGGAAGATCGCGCCGATGGGCAGATGCGTTGCAGCCGGGCCTGTCGCGGTCGGGAGCCTCAAACGGTGCAGCGGCCAGCGACCACCTGCACGCCATTCCTGCGGCTTCGGGAGCGAGTTACGAAGCAACATGTATCGTTGATTGGTGGCGCTACCCAGCGGCGCGTCGACCACATACGGCAACGACCAGCGTGTGCTAGCGCTCCGCGCCACCTGTTCTGCAAGTGGAGCCTCCCAAAAGTACGTGATCGGGTCCGCGCGCCATTCCTCGCAATGGATGTCCCAATCCAGCGCCTCGCGCAGGTTCGCCACCGGCGTGAGTTCTGCTGGCAGCGTCGGCGCACGCTCGGGATTCAGCAGAACCCGGCCGAGGATCGCCTGATCGAAGCGGGCGTGTTGGGTGGCCCTCTCCGGAATGCTGAGGGACCGTCTGAGCCGCACCTTTCCGGTGATGCTCGCGCCCGCGAAGCTGCATCCCGTCAAGTCAGCGCCCGTGAAATCGCAGTCGGTGAGTTCCTCATGTGAGAAGTCGATCCCTGTCCAGTTTCCGTAGCGCAAGTCCTTGCGGACATCGAGGCCGCCGGCCTTGCATGAGGCCAGGAAGCAGGCATCGTCGCCAAGCGCGTCGACGGCGGCGCACCGCTTGGCGATCTCTTCGGCTGAAAGCATTGCTAGTCCTCCCTCTTCCTGACCTTCAGGCTGGCGCGGGCAAGGATGGCAATACCGGGCTCGCGCTCATTGAATTGCATATCCTGCAATCGTTGCTTGATGCGCTGCTTCATCTTGCTGCCGGCGTCGCCTTCGGGCAGGCGGAATGTGGTCTCGATCTCGCGCACGGGTGCGACGAACTCGCCGAACAGAATATCGTCGGGCGCGAGACCTTGCACGACGAGGAAATCGATCGGCGCCTCGCCGATGGTGCCGATGGCGCGGCCATTGCGGCCTTCGACCGTCCACGAGGGTGAACGGGCATCGGCGCTGGCCGGTGTCAGGCGCGCGCTCTCGATCACGGTGCCGTCCGGATAGCCCTTGCGGTCCTTGAGCGGTGAGGTGCGGGCGTGGCCGAGATCGAGGTAGAGCGTGCCGAACTTGACGGTGGTCTGGAAGTTGTCGCGGCGCCAGACCTTGCAGTTGAGGTCGAAGCTCAGGTTCAGGCTGCCGGGGCCGGGTGAGCCGGGCCCCTTGGTCTGGCCGCTGCGAAGCGCCAGCGATGCGAGGTCGGTTTCCATTCTCTGCGTCGCGGCCGGTACGAAGTCCCAATCCTCCTGCAGGAGGTTCGAAGTGTCGCGCTTGGCGACTGCGGGCGGCTCCTTTTGCCCGCGATCGCCGTGCAATCCCCTGAACAGCTCCTTGAAGTCTTGCAGCTTGCCGAAGCGGAAGCAGTCGATGCATTCGGCGCACA
>CAZGTK010000502.1:0-2179 GCA_964528415.1 uncultured Burkholderiales bacterium
CGGAGGCGGCGATGACGCCCGAGGCCAGCGCCGGCGAATAGCCGTAGCGCAGCATCACCGGCAGCGAGATCAGGCCCATCGCGATGACCGAGGCCGCCACCACGCCGGTGGTGGCCGCGAGCAGCGCGCCGACGATGACGACGGCGTAGGCGAGGCCGCCGCGCAGCGCGCCGAACAGCTGGCCCATGGTGTCGAGCAGCTCCTCGGCCATGCCGCTCTTCTCCAGGACGAGCCCCATGAAGGTGAAGAACGGGATCGCCAGCAGGGTCTGGTTCGACATGATGCCGAAGATGCGGTCCGGCAGCGCCTGCAGCAGCGCGGGCGTGAAGAAGCCATAGTGGATGCCGACCGCGGCGAACAGCAGGCCGTTGGCGGCGAGCGCGAAAGCGACCGGGTAGCCGATCAGCAGCAGGATCACGAGCCCCGCGAACATGAGCGGGGCCATCAGCTCGAAGCTCATTCGGGGCCCGGCTCGCCGTTGGCTTCCGGCGCGGGCGCGCGGCCGGCGAGGAAGGCGACGCGCTTGACCGTTTCCGACACGCCCTGCAGCGCCAGCAGCGCGAAGCCGACCGGAATCGCCAGCTTGATCGGCCAGCGCGGGAGCCCTCCGGCGTCGGGCGAGGTCTCGTTTACCTCGAACGAGAGCTGGAACGTGTGCCACGACAGCCAGGCGACGAGCAGCGTCATCGGCAGCAGCATCGCCAGAGCGCCGAAGACGTCGATGGCCGCCTGCGTGCGCCGCGACAGGCGGCCGAAGATCACGTCGATACGCACGTGAGCGTCGTGCTTGAGCGTGTAGCCGGCCGCCAGCAGGAAGATGAGCGAGAACAGGTACCACTGCAGCTCGAGCCAGGCGTTGGAGCTCATGCTGAACGCGTAGCGCGAGAACGCGGCGCCGGCGCTCACCGCGACCGCCACCAGCACCAGCCAGTAGACGGCGCGGCCGACGCGCTCGTTGACGGCGTCGATCCAGCGGCACAGGGTGAGAAGGACTTTCACCGGCTCGGAGCGCTCTGCGTGGGGGGCCGCCGCGTCGCGGCCGTTTCGTTTGGAAAACATGTTACAGGGCGCGCACTTAGCCGGTAAACGGCGATGCCCGGGCAGCGGCCCGCCCGCGATGTTAAAATTCGAACCTTTTCAGGGCAGTACGCCGCCATGACGTTCCCCGATCCGACCCTCTCCGCGTTCGACCCCGAACTCGCCCGCGCCATCGAAAGCGAGGCGCGGCGGCAGGAGGAGCACATCGAGCTCATCGCCTCCGAGAACTACGCCAGCCCCCGGGTGCTGGCGGCGCAGGGCTCGGTGCTGACCAACAAGTACGCCGAGGGCTACCCCGGCAAGCGCTACTACGGCGGCTGCGAGTACGTCGACGTCGCCGAGCAGCTCGCGATCGACCGCGCCATGGCCCTGTTCGGCGCCGGCTACGCCAACGTCCAGCCGCACTCCGGCTCGCAGGCCAACGCGGCGATCTACATGGCGGTGCTGAAGCCCGGCGACACCATGCTCGGGATGTCGCTCGCGCACGGCGGGCATCTGACCCACGGCGCGCCGGTCTCCTTCAGCGGCAAGCTCTTCAATACGGTCACCTACGGGCTGCATCCGGAAACCGAGGAGATCGACTACGACGAGGTCGACCGCCTCACCGACCAGTACCGGCCCAAGCTCATCATCGCTGGTGCGTCGGCGTATTCGCGCGTGATCGACTGGGCTCGCTTCCGCGCCGCCGCCGACCGCGTCGGCGCCTACCTGATGGCGGACATGGCCCACTACGCGGGGCTCATCGCCGCCGGCGTCTATCCGAGCCCGGTGGGCCACGCGCACTTCGTCACCAGCACGACGCACAAGAGCCTGCGCGGGCCGCGCGGCGGCCTGATCCTGGCCGACGCCGGCCACGAGCGGCTGCTGAACGCCGCGGTGTTTCCGCTGCTGCAGGGCGGCCCGTTGATGCACGTGATCGCCGCCAAGGCGGTGGCGTTCAAGGAGGCGCAGACCAAGGAGTTCCGCCTGTACCAGGAGCAGGTGATCGACAACGCGCGCGTCATGGCCAAGGTGCTCGCCGCGCGCGGCTACCGCATCGTCTCCGGCCGTACCGACTGCCACCTGTTCCTGGTGGACCTGCAGGGCCACGCGCTGACCGGCAAGCTGGCGGAGGAGGCGCTCGGTCGCGTGGGCATCACCG
>CAZGTK010000503.1:0-2158 GCA_964528415.1 uncultured Burkholderiales bacterium
TCCTGCTCGGCGCGGCGGCGCTGCTCAGCGGCCTCTCTCTCCGCCGCGGCGTGTCTCTCCTCGGCTGCGCGCCGTTCTTCAGCGACGCGGCGCAATTCCGCCTGACGGCGCTCCTCGTCGAGGCGCCTCTGCTCGGCGATGCGTTTTTCCTCTGCGAACCGCCGCTCCTCGGCGGCACGGCGCTCGTCGTCGGCCCGCTTCTGCTCGGCCGCGGCGGTCTCGCGTGCGATGCGCTCAGCCTCGGCGAGACGGCGATCCTGCTCGGCCTTCTCCTGTGCCGCCCGCTCGGCGGCGCGACGCATTGCTTCGCGCCGCTCCTGTTCGGCACGGGCCTTGTCGAGGGCGACCCTGCGCTCATCGGCCTCGCGCTGCGCGCGGGCGAGCATGTCGGCTTCTTCCGCGGCGCGGCGCTCCTCGTCCGCCTTGCGGCGCGCGTCCGCGATCCGCTTCTCTTCGTCGGCCTTGCGTCGTGCGGCTTCCGCCGCCTGGCGCTTCGCCTCCGCTTGCTTGCGCTCCTCGTCAGCCTTGCGCTTTGCCGCCGCAACCCGCTGCGCTTCTTCGGCCGCCTTCCGTTTCGCCTCATCGGCCTTGAGGCGGGCTTCGGCTTCCTTGCGCGCGTCCTCGGCCTTGCGCTTCGCGGCGTCTGCCGCCAAGCGCCTCGGGTCGGCAATGACGACCGGCTCGTCCTCGACGTTCTCCTTGGCGGCGGCGGCCGGCGCGGTCTTGACCGCAAACTTCTCAGCCAACGCGTGGGCGGCCTCTTCGTTCGCCGCCGCAGCCGCCGACCATGCGATGGATGCGCACGCGACTGCGGCCGCCAACCTCATCAATCGATGGATCGTCATGGGCGGGCCTGTTTACGAGAGAGGGATGACATGAGAAACGCCGAAGGAACGCCGAACACGATCGCACTGCCATGCGCCCGGATGAGGGCCATCATTCTCCGCGATTTCGGCAACAAAGCGGAGGGAAGCTGTCAGATTGTTCAGATTGCGGGATAAGAAGCGTCAAGCGCCGGTATCGGCGAGAATGGCGGCGAGCCCTTCGCGGTAGCTCGGGTAACGCAACGTAACGCCGAGGTCCTCTACAACCCGCCGACTGCGGACACGCCGGTTCTCGGCATAGAAGCTCTTGCCCATGGGGGTGAGTGGTGCGCTCTCGAACGGAATCTCTGCGGGCGGCGCAAGTCCCATCAAGGTCGCCGCGTGGACGATCACATCCTGCGGCGGCGAGGGCGCGCCGTCGGTGACGTTGTAGACGGTGTGCGATCCGCGTCCTTCCGCGGCGGCGGTGAGCACGCTTGCGATGTCCTCGACGTGGATGCGGTTGAATACTTGGCCGGGCTTGACGATGCGGCGCGCGGTGCCGTTCCTGAGATCGTCGACGGCGCTGCGGCCGGGGCCGTAGATGCCGCCCAGGCGGAAGACCTGCACGGTCTTGCCGCAGGTCCGTCCGAACGCCAGCCAGTCGTCCTCCGCCGCGAGGCGGCGCCGCGTGCGCTCGGAGCCGGGCTTCGGCATGCTCGTCTCGTCGACCCATGCGCCGTCCGATGAGCCATAGACGCCGATGGTCGAGAGGTATCCGATCCAGCCCAGGCCGGCGGCGCGGGCGATGTCGCGGCCGTGGTGGCGCAAGGACGGATCGCCGTGCTCGTCGGGGCCGGCGGAGACCAGAAGGTGCGTCGCCGCCGTGATGGCGCGCGAGACCTCGGGTGCCGGTGCGGTGCCGTCGAAGAGGACGGCGTCGTAGCCGAGGGCGGCAATGCGCTGGACGCCTTCCGGCGTGCGCGCGGTGCCGCCGACGGCCCAGCCGCGTGGCCTGAGCCGGCGCGCGAACGCTTCGGCCGTGTAGCCGAGACCCAGGCAAAAGAGCCGCATCAGGCCCACTCCTTGCGGACGTCTCGGCCGGCGCGCGCTGGGCGGTGGCCGCGGCGACGGTGTCCGGCGTCGCGAGGCGCCTGTAGGCCCAGACGGCCATGGCGCGCACAATCGCCGAGGGGTCGTCGAGGAGCGCTTGGACCTGCGGCAGGAACGACGCGTCGCGCGCGTTGCCGGCGGCGATCAGGCAGTTGCGCACGATGCGGTCGCGTCCGGTGCGCTTTACGGGCGTGTTGCGGAAGCGGACGCGGAAGGCAGCATCGTCGAGCGCCATCAGCTCG
>CAZGTK010000504.1:0-2157 GCA_964528415.1 uncultured Burkholderiales bacterium
GATTCTGGTCGATGATAGTCTTCCTCGGCGTGCTAACGATCGGTTTCATCTACGAGTGGAAGAAGGGAGCGCTGGAATGGGATTGAACGATTCGACTGGCACGCTCGTCGCGCCGAGACCGAAAGGGATCATCGACCCTTCGACCGGGAAGCCGGTGGGCGCGAACGACCCGTTCTTCACCGACATCAATGCCGAGCTCGCCGACAAGGGATTTCTGGTCACCTCGTCCGAGGCGCTGATCACCTGGGCCCGGACCGGCTCTCTGATGTTCATGACCTTCGGCCTGGCATGCTGCGCGGTGGAGATGATCCACACCTCGATGCCGCGCTACGATTCGGAGCGGTTTGGCGTCGCGCCGCGCGCGTCTCCGCGCCAGTCGGACATCATGATCGTGGCGGGCACGCTGACCAACAAGATGGCGCCGGCGCTGCGCAAGGTCTACGACCAGATGCCCGAGCCGCGCTACGTGATCTCGATGGGCTCGTGCGCCAACGGCGGCGGCTACTATCACTATTCCTACGCCGTCGTGCGCGGCTGCGACCGCATCGTGCCGGTTGACGTCTACGTGCCCGGTTGCCCGCCGACGGCCGAGGCGCTCGTCTACGGCGTGCTGCTGCTCCAGCGCAAGATCCGCCGTACGGGAACGATCGAGAGGTAGGCGGGGCAGCAGGCACCAGGCAGGAAGATGCCGCCATGACCTGCCTGCTGCCGGCTGTCCGTTGCCAGGAACCCTGTCCATGCTGACCGAACTTGAAGCGCACATCTCCTCGAAGCTCGGCGCGGCCGTGCTGGACACGCGGATCGCCGTCGGAGAGCTGACGATCACCGTTCCTGCGCAGGACATCATCCGCGCGCTCACGCTCCTGCGCGACGATCCGGCCTGCCGGTTCGAGGTGCTGATCGACATCTGCGGGGTCGATTGGCCGGAGCGGGCGCTGCGCTTCGACGTCGTCTATCATCTGCTGTCGCCGCGCCTCAACCAGCGCATCCGCGTCAAGGTCCACACCGACGAGGAGACGCCGGTGCCGAGTGTCATCGAGGTGTTTCCGGCGGCCAACTGGTACGAGCGGGAAGCCTACGATATGTACGGCATCCTGTTCACGGGCCACCCCGACCTCAGGCGCCTGCTGACCGACTACGGCTTCCAGGGCTATCCTCTGCGGAAGGACTTCCCGCTCACGGGATACGTGGAGGTGCGCTACGACGACGAGGCCAAGCGCGTGGTCTACGAGCCCGTGAAGCTCGTGCAGGAGTTCCGCTCGTTCGATTTCGAGAGCCCGTGGGAAGGCGCGGACCACGTGCTGCCGGGCGACGAGAAAGCCTCATGAAAGGCACGCTCAAGGTCGGCGACCGCGCGCGGCTCGCGTTCAAGGTGCCGGTGCAGAAGACGGTGCCGCATCTCTATCCGGAATCGGCGGACTTCCAGGCTATGCCGTCCGTTTTCGCAACGGGCTTCATGGTCGGGCTCATGGAGTGGTGCTGCCTCGAGGTGCTGAAGCCGCATCTCGATGCGGGCGAAGGCTCGCTCGGCATTCATGTCGACGTGTCGCATAGCGCGGCCACAGTGCCGGGGCAGACGGTGACGGTGGATGCGGAGTGCACCCGCGTCGACGGGCGGCGCATCGGCTTCAAGGTTACGGCGCACGACGGCGTCGAGGTGATCGGCGCCGGCGCCCACGAGCGCATGGTGGTGCCGTGGAGGCGGTTCGTCGGGCGCGTGAATGAAAAAGCAGCGTCTGCAGGTGCGGATCCGATTGCGGCTCCGGGTGCGGAGGCGTAACGGCGTGGACGCGGCAGAAACAGGATCAGAGCGCGGCGTGGGGCCTTGCGGCCTTCGCGGCCGAGGCGACTGAGCGAGGCAGGGCATGGCTGAAACCGAGATCCGTCCGTTCAACATCAACTTCGGCCCGCAGCATCCGGCGGCGCACGGCGTGTTGCGGCTCGTGCTCGAGCTCGACGGCGAGGTCGTGGAGCGCGTCGATCCGCATGTCGGGCTTCTGCATCGCGGCACCGAGAAGCTGATCGAGGCCAAGACCTACCTGCAGGCGATCGGCTATTTCGACCGGCTCGACTACGTGGCGCCGATGAACCAGGAGCACGCCTTCTGCCTCGCCGCCGACAAGCTGCTGGGGCTCGAGGTGCCGAAGCGCGGGCAGC
>CAZGTK010000505.1:0-2151 GCA_964528415.1 uncultured Burkholderiales bacterium
GAGCAAGCTGAACGACTCGGACTCCTTCCTGGACAACGGGATCCTCGACTCGACCGGCATACTCGACGTGATCCTGTTCGTCGAGGAGAACCACCACGTCAAGGTGAGCGAAGACGAGATGGTGCCGGACAACCTCGACTCGATCGACGCTTTGGTGACCTTCATCGAAAAGAAGCAGGCGGTGAATCGTGAGCTTTAGCCGATTGGACGGTTTCAGGATCGCCGGCGTCAGCACCTGCGTGCCGCCGGAGCGGGTCGACAATCTGGCCCTGGCCGATCGGTACGACGGCGACGACATCCGCAAGGTCGTCTCGATGGCAGGCGTCCGGTACCGGCACGTGGTCGGTGAAGAACTGACCGCGGTCGATCTGTGCACGCAGGCGGCAAGCCGACTTCTGGTTCGACTCGGTTGGCGGCCGGAAACCGTGACCGGCCTGATCATGGTCACCCAGTCGCCCGACTATTTCCTGCCTTCGTCGGCGTGCCTGGTTCATGCGCGCCTGGGGCTGGGCAGTGACTGCGCGGCCTTCGACATCGGACTGGGCTGCTCGGGCTACCCGTATGGGATGTACGTCGCCGCGACGATGCTCAAGGGCGGTGGGCAGCAACGCATTCTGATGCTCCACGGCGAGACGCCCAGTCGCTTTACCAGCCCGGACGACCATTCGACGAGGCTGCTGTTCGGCGATGCCGGGTCGGCGACCGCCCTCGAAAGCACACCACCGGGTGGTGATGCGGCCACCTTCGGGCTGTTTACCGACGGTACGGGCGCCGACGGCCTGATCATCCGAGGCGGGGCCTTTCGCGACCGACATCCGGCCAATCCGCGCGATCTGTATGTCCAGATGGACGGCGCCGCCATCTTCAACTTCACGATCAAGCGAGTACCGGCGTTGATCAACGACTCGCTGGAGTTCGCCGGTCTCGGAGTCGATGAGGTGGACATGTACCTGTTCCACCAGTCGAACCGGTTCATCATCAAGCTTCTGACGAAGAAGTGCGGCCTGCCCGAGGACCGCGTTCCCCTCACGATCGAAGACTGCGGCAACTGCGGCGGACCGTCCGTGGCGGTCGCCCTCACGCGGACGCAGGCCGACCGCGAGCGCCGCATGCGACTGATGCTGCTGGGCTATGGCGTCGGCTTGTCCTGGGCGTCCGCGATCGTGACTCTGGATACCGACGCCGCGCTGATGCATGGTATCTACGAGCCGGAGGCTGGATGAGCGTACGGCCTTCTCGCAATGACGCAAAACCCACCGGCCGCCCCTGAAGCGGCCGCGCGCATCGAGCCGGCACAACTCGCAGGCTTCGACCTAGGGCCGCGCTTCGGCGTCTGGTGGCGACCGACGCGCACCGCGCCACGCGGCGCGGTGCTGTGCGTACAGCCCCTCGGCAACGAGCGTCCGCTGGCACGGCACGTGCTTGCCCTGCAGGCCTGGCGCCTCGCCGAGCGCGGCTGGACCGTACTGATGGTCGACCTCTTCGGGAGCGGCGATTCGCCCGGCGATCCCGGCGAGGCCACGCTGGAAGGATGGCGCGCCGACCTGCTGCGTGCCGCGATGCTTGCGCGGCAGGAGCACTCGGGGCCCAACGTGCTGTGGGGCGTTCGCCATGGCGCGCTGCTCGCGGCCGACGTCGCGGTCGCGCTCGATCAGCTCGTCGATGCTTTTGTCTTCTGGCAGGCGCCCGAGTCCGGGCGCAAGATCGCAACGTCGAATCACGAAGGCGGCAGCGCTTCGCCGGCGCTCGCGGCGGCGAAGCGCGAGCTGCAGATGCTGCCGCCGCCCGTTGCCGAGCATGGCGCGCCGCCCGCGGCCCTGTTCCTGCAGTTCGATGCGCCCGGACCGGGCCTGGGTGAGCTTTCACCGCTCACCTCTGCGCTCACCGAATCCTGGCTCGCCGCCGGCTACCTTGCGACGGCGCGCGTGGCGCGCTGCGACCGATTCTGGCGACCCGCGGTGGCGGCACCGCGCAGCGGTGCGCCGGGCTCGCCGGAACTTCCGCAGCCGCAGGTGCGTGCGCTGCCCGTCCCGGCATGGTTGGCCACCGAGGAATTCCTCGAGGGTCTGCGATGAGCTCGAGCGCCATGCCGACGACGCCTGCCGCGATGCCGGTCGAACTGCCAGTGGTGATTGCCGGTGCGACCGGAGC
>CAZGTK010000506.1:0-2137 GCA_964528415.1 uncultured Burkholderiales bacterium
CTCGTTCGTGCGCGCCGCGCGGCTCGCCGAGGATCTGATGCCCGACGGTGGGGCGCTCGTCACGGTGAGCTACTACGGCGCCGAGAAGGTCGTCGAGCACTACAACGTGATGGGCCCGGTGATGGCCGCGCACGAGGCGTCGGTACGCTACCTCGCGCACGAGCTGGGCGCGAAGCAGATCCGCGTCAACGCGATCTCCGCCGGACCGGTGCGCACGCGCGCCGCCGAAGGCATCGCCCACCTGGAGGAACTGCTCGCCGAGAGCGCGCGCCGCGCGGCCGAACGCCGCCTCGCGACCGCCGGGGAAGTCGGCCGGATGGCGCTCGTCCTGGTGAGCGACCTCGCCGCCGCCACCACCGGCGAGGTGGTGCACGTCGACGCCGGGTTCCACATCGCCGGCATGGTGTTCCATTGAGGGACACGACAATGGGGCTCGGCAGGGATGTCTTGCAGGTCGTTGGCGCCGGTCCTGCCGGTCTTGCGGCGGCGATCACCCTCGCGCGCGCGGGCCGCCGCGTCGTGGTCCACGAAGCGCACCGGGAAGTCGGTCACCGGTTCGGCGCGGACCTCCAGGGGCTGGAGAACTGGTCGACCAAGGGCGACGTGCTGGCCGAGTTGCAGGCGGCCGGCATCACAACCGCCTTCGAGAAGCTTGCGTGCAGTCGCGGAACGGCGTTTGACGCCTGGGGCCGCAGGCATGAACTGCGCAGCGCCAAACCGCTCTTCTACCTGGTGGAGCGCGGTCCGCGCCGGGGCAGCCTGGACTCGGCGCTGCTCGAGCAGGCGCTCGCCCTCGGCGTGGAGGTCCGCTTCGGCAGCCGCAAGACGAGCATCGAGGGGCCGGGCGTCCTCGCGGTGGGGCCGAAGGCGGCGGACGCGATCGCCGTCGGCTATCACTTCGAGACCGGCATGCCGGACGGCTTCTGGTTGATCCTGGACGAGCAAGTCGCGCCGCAGGGCTACGGTTATCTCCTGGTGATGCGCGGCCGCGGCACCGTGAAGAGCTGCATGTTCACGGGATTCAAGCAGGAGCGGGTCTACGTCGAGCGCACGGTCGATCGCTTTCGACGGCTCCTGGAGCTGGAGATGCGCGACCCGCGGCCGCACGGAGGCGCAGGCAACTTCCGCCTGCCCGCCACTGCGGTTTCCGGGGGCCGTCCGATCGCCGGCGAACAGGCCGGGTTTCAGGACGCGTTCGCGGGTTTCGGCATGCGTTACGCCATCTTCTCGGGCATGCTGTCGGCGCACGCACTGCTGGGCGCAGTGCAGTACGACGCGGCATGGCGCAGCGCAATCAAGCCCTCCATCGAGACCTCGATCGTCAACCGCGCGTTGTACACCCTGATCGGCAACCGCGGATACCGCTGGCTGCTGCGCAGCCAGGCCTGGTCCGGCGATACGCGGCGTTTCCTGCGCTGGCTGTACGGGCCGGCCTTCGTGCGCCAAGTGCTCCTGCCGTGGGCCCACCGCCGATACCGCAGCATGCGCGAGGACCGGAGTTGCGATCACGTGGATTGCGGTTGCGTGTGGTGCCGATGCGGCCAGGCGACGGATTAGAGTGCGACGGGCGCTTTTCTTCCTGATCGATCGATCGTTACAAGGAGCGAGCGTCATGCATTTTTCGAGCTGCATCGATGGTGCCGCTGGTGCCGGACGCCCGCGAAGCCGCGCGCGTGCTGAGGAGACGCAGTAATGCGGCGGGCCGCTTTCTGCCTGCTCGCCGGCGCGAACTTCGCGGTCGCGCTCGGGTACGGCGCGATCCTGCCGCTCCTGCCGACGATGCTCGAAAGGTTCGAACGCGTCGGGACGGACGCGTCCGTGGCCTGGCATACCGGCGGACTGCTGGGCACTTACATGCTGGGCCTGTTCGTCGCGGCGCCGCTCTGGGGGGCACTGTCGGACCGCATCGGCCGCCGCCTGCTCGTCCTCGGACTGGTCGGGTACGCCGCCGCCCTCGTTGCGTTCGCCGCTGCGGGCTCGCTCGCGGCCGCATACGGCTGGCGCGTGCTGGCGGGCGTGGCGGGCGGCGCGGTGTTGCCGGTGGTCACCGCAGCGATCGGCGCGGTGGCGGACCGCCGCGTGCGTGCACAACTCTTCGCGGGCGCGGCGATGGGGACGCTGCTCGGCCTGCTCGCGG
>CAZGTK010000507.1:0-1665 GCA_964528415.1 uncultured Burkholderiales bacterium
CAAGTGGGTGTAAACCTGCGTCGTCGAGATGCTGGCGTGGCCGAGCAGCTCCTGCACCGCGCGCAGGTCGCCGCTCGACTGCAGCAGATGGGACGCGAACGAGTGCCGCAGCACGTGGGGATGGACGTTGGCCGGGATGCCCTGCCGGATCGCCAGCGCCTTCAACCGCTGCTGAATCGCGCGCGGACCGAGGCGCCGGCCGGCGGCGGTGACGAACAGCGCCTCGCCCTCGACCTTGCGGATGCGTTCGCGCGCGCGCAGCCAGTCGGCGAGCGCCGCGAGCGCGGCCCGCCCCACGGGAACGACGCGCGTCTTGGCGCCCTTGCCGGTGACGCGCACGACGCCTTCCGCGCGGTCGACGTGCGCGACGTCGAGGCCCGCCAGTTCCGCGAGCCGCAGGCCCGACGAGTAGAACAGCTCGAACATGGCGCGGTCGCGCTGCGCCAGCAGGGCGTCGCCGTCGAACGCCAGCAGCCGCGCCGCCTCGTCCGGCGACAGCGCCTGCGGCAGCGCGCGCTTCGCCTTCGGCGCGCGGATGCCCTCGGCCGGGCTGGCGGCGAAGCCGTGGTCGCGCACCAGATAGCGGAAGAACGCGCGCCACGCCGACAGCGCGCGCGCCAGGCTGCGGCCGGACAGGCCGCGCCCGTGCAGGATCGCGACGAAGCGCCGCACGTGGTGGGGCGTCAACTCGCGAAGCGGCGTGCCCTGCGCGAGCTCCAGCAGCGCGCGGAGGTCGCGGGCGTAGCTCTCGCGGGTGAGCGGCGAGAGCCGGCGCTCGCTCTCGAGGTGCCCCAGGAAAGCCGAGGCGAGCGCTTTGCCGTCCTGCGCCGCGGCGCCCATCCGCCCCTCAGGCCGGATTGAATCTCGCCAGCGCGGCGCCGGCCAGCTCGCCGAGCCGGGCGAGGTAGACGATGCCCATCTCGGGATAGAAGCGCTCGGGATCCTCGCTTGCCAGCGCGGTCAGTCCCAGCGTGCGGCCGAAGCGCAGCGGCACCAGCGCGAACGAGCGCAGCCGCGCGCCGTCCTCGCCGAACCATTCCAGCACCTCCTGCGCGACGTGCCCGCCGCAGTGGGCCTGCCCCAGGGCCTCCGCCATGGCGCGGACGTCATCGCCTGCCGCCGCGAACTCCGGCGCGTCGGGCGTCTGCGCCGGCACGCCCCAGACGCGCGTCGCGACGTGCGGAACGTCGAAATCCTCGCGCAGGTTGAAGCCGAGGACGTAGAGCACGGAGTCCAGGTCGCGCGCCGCGGCCAGCGCGCACGCGAGGCGGTGCATCTTCTCGCCGATGGCGTCGTTCTCCTCGCCGAAGGCGATCAGCTCGGTGAGCTTGTCCTCCAGCAGGCGGTTCTTCTCGCGCAGCGTCACCACCTGGCGCTCCACCAGCGGGATCGCGTGGCCGCCGTGCGGGTGCGGCACGGTGATCTGCGCCAGCTGTTCGGCGTAGTCGTCGAAGAACTCCGGGTGCTCCTTTAGGTATGCCGCCACCTCGTCCGCGTTCATGGTCTCCCTTTTTTCTCCCAGATTCAGATCTCGATCTCGCCCTCGAAGACGGTCTCCGCCGGGCCCGTCATCCAGACCGGGCGGCGCTCGCCGTCCCAGCGGATGGTGAGCCGCCCGCCGCGGGTATCGACGGCGACGGCGGCGTCGAGCAGCCCGCGCTGGAT
>CAZGTK010000507.1:1675-2137 GCA_964528415.1 uncultured Burkholderiales bacterium
GGATGCCGGCGACCACCGCCGCGCACGCGCCGGTGCCGCAGGACAGCGTCTCGCCGGCGCCGCGCTCGTAGACGCGCAGCCGGATGCGGCCGCGCCCCAGCACCTGCATGTAGCCGGCGTTGACCCGCTGCGGAAAGCGCGGATGGCGCTCGATCAGCGGGCCTTCCGTCGCCACCGGCGCCGCGTCGACGTCGGCGACCAGCTGCACCGCGTGCGGATTGCCCATCGACAGCGCGCTGATCTCCCGCGTCGCGCCGCCCACCTCCAGCGCGTAGGTCGGCGCGCGCGCGGGCGCGTCGAACGGGATCTGCGCCGGCTCGAACCGCGGCACGCCCATGTCCACCGTCACCTCGCCGCTCGCCTCCAGCCGCGGCGCGATCACGCCGGCGCGCGTGTCGACGCGGATCTCGCGCTTGTCGGTGAGGCCCTGCTCGCGCACGAAGCGCACGAAGCAGCGCGCGC
>CAZGTK010000508.1:0-2133 GCA_964528415.1 uncultured Burkholderiales bacterium
ATGTGGCCGCCGTGCGCAGACACCCTGTATTGGCTTGATCCGTCGTCGGCGTGTACTTCGACGCCGATCATTCTCAGGTCGGCGTAGACGCGCTCCTCCTCGAGCTTGCCGCGCGCGAACGTGCGCAGCATCTGCCCCGGCCAGGCGGCGCGCTCGACCCACCGGAACTCGTGCCAGAGGAATCGGGCGCACTCGTGGCCGGCGATCGAGCAGCCGAGGTGCGGTCTCAGGCCGTCGTCCTGGCGTGACTCATACGCCTGGACGATCAGCGGCACCGTGGCGTGCAGCGGCTGCGGTAGCTTCGCCATTTCTCAAGCCTTCTTCGCCCACGGGGGGGTCTTCGCGGAGGCCGTTCCGGGCTTCGCGTCGGCCGGGGCGGACTTTGGCGCGAACGTCGTGGCGCCCTCGTAGGCCTTGACGACGTTGCTTTCGGCGTACTGCCCGCTCGCGGCCTTGACCGCCACGCGCGCCCTGACCACCTTGCCGATCAGCTCGTCGGTGTCGGACAGCACGCTGATGCCGGCAGCGCGGCACAACGATGCGAGCTGCTGCGCGCCGATCTGCTCGGCCTGCGCGTTCGGGTTGCGGATGTTGATGTTGTTCCACAGCTTGCGCCGCGCGAACTGGGCCGGCTCAAGCACCGCGTGGGCGATCTTGATGTACTGACCGTTGCCTGTCTTCGTGTCCTTGATCTCGGCGTCGGTGATCTCCACCGTGTAGACGCCCGCCGGAAGCACGTCGAACGACGCCTCTGCATTGTCGTCCTGCGGGACGGCATTCGGGTCGAAAGCCGCGCCGAAAATGTTTTTCAGGTTTGCCATGTGTCGCCTCGTAGATTAGGCCGCCGTGGCGGCCGGGTTGAAAATCTTCGCCTTGATCGCCGCCAGGTCGGGCGCCTCGAACATCTCAAGCGTGCCGGAGCGGTCCTTCGCCAGATGCTGCGCATCGGCGCTCGTCTGCAGCCACCTAGAAAGATTGCCATCTTCGTCGCGCTCGACACGCAGGCAGAACACCTCATCGAAAAGGTACGGGAGCTGCCGGCCAAACTGCTGACCTGGTGCGCCCGGACCGTAGACCAAGCCGCCGGTGACCTCGTCTTTCACCTTGTCGAGCTTGGCCGTGACGTACACGTGCCGGCCGGACAGGTCGCGAAAAGCCTTGACGAGTTCGACCATCTGCTCGGCCATGTTCCCGTAGGCTTTCCTCGGGTCCTTTTCCTTCCGCTTTTCATCGGCCAGGACAACTTCGGCGATTTCTGAAACGGAATCAAGGCAGACCCAGTCGAAACGCTGCCCATCGGCGGAATTCAGGAATTCGTAGGCTTCACGGATGTCGTCGATGCTGGCGACCTCGATCACCGATACGTCGCTGTCGCGGATGGACAGCAGTCCTGCCCGACTCGCCATACGTGAGCACCTTCAGTCCGTTGAAGTGCGCCGCCTCGCGGGCGCTGATCAGTTTCACTGCCATCGTCGCTCTCCTTTATGGTGTGCCCGACCTCGTCGCAGCACGTGAAAATGCTTGGGTGTACGCCGGCCGAAACAGGCCGGCCGCAGTAGGCGCACCGGTAGACATTCCGCGCACTCATAGCCTGAACCACCAGTACGCGAACAGCAGTCCGCCGCCTGCGCCGACGACGATCCCGAAGACCAGCGCATCCATCCCTTCCGGCGTGAACACGTCCATCAGCGCGCGCGCGGCGCGCACCCAGCGTGGCTCATCCATATCAGCGCCTCGCGTCGAAGTCTTGGTAGTCGAATCCGGCCCGGTCGCCCAGGTACTCGGACGCCATGCAGGCGTCCTTGTCCGACAGGCCGGCCGCCGCGCGGGCCATCTCTAGCGCCCGCACGACCATCGCTTTCGCGTAGCCCTCGCGCAGTTCCGGCAGCGCCTCGATAAGTGCTTCGCACAGCGCGTCGTGAACATTGACGCAGTGCGCAATCGTGTCGGCGATGACGCGCGCGTCGTCGGCGGTCAGGATCTCGCACGGCCGTTTCTTGTGCGTCTTGCGGTCGTAGATCATCAGCCCGTGGGGGTAGGCTTCGACTTTCGCGACCGGCACGTCGTACCTGGCATTCCAGTAGATCAGCCTGTCCGCGCCGATCGTTCCGCTGACCGTCCAACCGAGCGGAC
>CAZGTK010000509.1:0-2131 GCA_964528415.1 uncultured Burkholderiales bacterium
GCCCAGCACGTGGGCCAGCTCGATCGCGTTCTGGACGATGTCCACCTTGTCCTCCAGCGTCGGGAAGATGTTGATGGCGGCGTCCGTGACCAGCAGCATGCGCGGGTACGCCGGCACGTCCATGATGAACACGTGGCTCATGCGCCGTCGCGTGCGCAGCCCGGTGGCCGAGGGCACCACCGCGCCGAGCAGCTCGTCGGTGTGGAGGCTGCCTTTCATCAGCGACTCGACCTCGCCGTTGCGCGCCATGGCCACCGCCGCCGCGGCGGCGGCATGCGGATCGTCCGCGGGCACGATGCGGCAGCCGGCGAGGTCGGCGCCGTGCGCGGCGGCCACCTCGCGGATCTTCGCCTCGGGGCCGACCAGCACGGGCGTGATGAGCCGGCGCCGCGCGGCCTCCAGCGGGCCCAGCAGCGAATCGCGGTCGCACGGATAGACCACCGCGCAGGCCACCGGCGGGATTGCCTCGCAGGCTTGCAGGATCGGCGTGAAGGCGTCGTTGCGGCGCAGGATCACCTGCGGCGTGGCCAAATCGCTGTAGCTGATCCGCTCGGCCGGCGCCTCGACCGTGGCGGTGCCGGCGACGATCTCCTCGTCGTCCTGGTTGGTGCAGCGGCAGTCGATGACGACAATGCGGCCCTGCGCCCGCTTCTCCTTCACGATCACCGTCGCGGTCAGCGTATCGCCCACCGCGAGCGGCGGGCCGTAGCGGAAATTCTCGGCCAGGATGCGCGTGCCGGGGCCCGGCAGGCGGCGGCTCAGCAGGTAGGAGAAGAACGCCTCGGCGCCCACCGCGGCGGTCGTGGTGCCGGGCGCGGGGGCGCCTTCGGCGGTGTCGATGTGGAACGGGTCGATGTCGCCGGAGCCGTGCGCCAGCAGCTCGATCTCCGTGCGGGTGAGGGTGCGCTTGACCGTCAGGCTGGCGCCGATCTCGAGTTCGTCGAAAGGGACGTTGGTGAAGTCGTTCATCGCTTCTTCTTCTGTGGTTGGTCGGCGCGGCGCCGCGGCGTCAGGCTGGCCGCGGCTCGCCGGACGGCCGGCCCAGAACCTCGTGGATGCGCGAGAGCATTCGGAGCTGCTCGTCCTTCGGTTCCAGCTCCCGGATGCGCTCGTCGGCGGCCAGCGAGTCGATCAGCTTCAGCAGCCGCTCGCGGTCGCCCGTCCTCGCCACCAGCTTCGGCAGCGCGGCGAGCGCCCGCTCGGGCTCATAGCCGACGATGATCTCCTGCTCGCCGCGGATCGGCCGCCACTGGTCCGGCTTCACCGCCGGCAGCAGCTCGCGGTACTCGTCGGCCAGCTCCTTGCGCAGCTCGACGCGCGAGAGCGGTATCGGCTCCCCGTGCGGCTTGAGCAGCGCGCCCACGCGCGCCACGGCCTCAGCGTAGCCGCCCTGGTCGATTTTGGCCAGCGCCGCCTGCACGAACGGCAGCTCGCGCGGGTCGGTGCGCCGGCGCTCGCGGTCCATGGCCTCGGCGCGCTCGGCGAGGTAGAAGCCGAAGATGTTGCCGTAGGTCATGAAGAAGGCGGCCTCGGTGGCGGCGTCGCGCACGTCGCGGTAGTAGTCGAGGGACGCGCTCATGAGCCGGGCGCCCATGCCCTCCAGCCGTCGCATCGGCTCGTCGGCGCCCATCGCCTGGCGCGCGGCGCGCGTCGCCTCGGCCGCCGGGGCGAGCCAGGCGAGCATCGGGTTCATGTCCGACATCGCCCAGCGCTGCAGGCGCAGCGGGTGGAACTCGCGCCCGATCTTCGCCGTGAGGTCGTTGGAGAGCGCCTGCACCAGCGGCTGCGCGAACAGCTCGTAGGCGCGCTGGTTGAAGTCCGAAATCGCGTCGACCGCCTCGAACGGCTTCTCGTCGGCGCGCTGGAAGCGGTTCATGCGCTCGATGACCTCTTCCAGGCGGTGCTCGACGAAGCGCACGTCGTAGGCGGCCCCGCCGGCCGCGTCCTGCTCCTCGACGATCTCCATGCCGTACAGCCCCGGCGGCAGCGCCTCGATCGACTTCAGCACCGAAACGATGGTGCGGTGCTCCTTCTTCGCGACCGAGCCTGCGACGAAGATGCCCAGGTGGCCGATGCTCTCGTGCAGCAGCCCGACGATCGTCTGGCCACGGGCCTTGATCTCGTCGGTGGA
>CAZGTK010000510.1:0-2126 GCA_964528415.1 uncultured Burkholderiales bacterium
GGCGCGCGCGGCCAGCGGCGGCGCTGCCGCCGCCAGCAACCCGCCGGCGAGGCCGCCCCAGGCAGCGGCTTTTCTCCAACGGCTCAGCGGCTTGAGCAACTCTTTACCCCCGTTTGATCCAAGTCAAAACGCGGCACCCGCCGTTCCCCTACCGTAGGTGCCTGAGCAACCGACAAAAGATCAGGCAGCCTAGGGCACCGTGGACTCACGCGCCAACAGTAACCGCCCGCCACGTTCGACCGCGGCCAGCGACGAGGGTGCCGCCCCGCGCGGCCGCACGGTGGTGCTCGGCATCGGCAACACGCTGCTCGCCGACGAGGGCGTGGGCGTGCACGTCGTCGAGACACTGCGCCGCGACGGCGCCGCGGCTCCCGGCGTGGAGCTTCTCGACGGCGGAACGCTCTCGTACGCGTTGGCCGCGGAGCTCTTCGGCGCCGCTCGCCTGATCGTCGTCGACGCCGCCGAGCTGGGCGAAGCGCCCGGCGCGCTGCGCGTGCTGACCGGCGGCGCCATGGACCGGTTCCTCTCGGGCCGCACCCGCCGCAGCGTGCACGAGGCCGGCCTCGCCGATCTTCTGCAGGTGCTGGCGCTCGAGGACGGCCTGGCGCAGCAGCGCGCGCTGGTCGCGATCCAGCCCCAGAGCACCGACTGGGGCGACGCGCCGACGCCGGCGGTCGCGGCGGCGATGCCGGCGGCGTGCGGCGCCGTTCGAGCCCTGATCGACGGATGGCCGTCTTGAACGGGCCGCGCGCGGTTCCGATCCACTTTCTGCCGCCGGCGGCCGCGCGCACGGGCAACGAGCGCGCGGTGCTGGCGGAGATCCGCAGCCACTTGGCCGCGCGCGCCGCGCGCGCCACGACCGCGGCGATCGATCTGCTCGCCCTGCCGCTGTCGGACGCCGATCGCGCCTGGCTGCGCGAGACGCTCGGGCGTGGCGAGGTCCGCGCCGAAGTCGACGCCGCCGGCGTGTCCGACGTGCTGGAAACCGGCGTCGCCGGCGTGTGGTGGGTCACCCACCGCAACGCCGACGGCCAGACCGTCGCCGAGCTGATCGAGATCACCCTGTTGCCCGACATCCTGCGCGCTTGCGCCGCCGACGCGGCGCAGGCCGGCGAACGACTGGAGCGGATTCTGGCCGAGTCCGCTGCCGACCCATCCTGACGAGCCGTGGAGCACCCGACCATGCTGGATACGCGGACCCTGGAGCAAAGACTCGCCGAGCGCGGCGTCAGCCGCCGCGCGTTCATGAAGTTCTGCGCCTTCATGACCTCGCTGATGGCGCTGCCGCCGTCGGTGGCGCCGGCGATGGCCGAGGCGCTGGGCAAGAGCCGACGCCCGTCGGTGCTCTGGTATCCGTTCCAGGAGTGCACCGGCTGCACCGAGTCGCTCACGCGCTCGGCCTCGCCGACGCTGGAGAACCTGGTCTTCGACATGATCTCGCTCGACTACCAGGAGACGATCATGGCGGCGGCCGGGCACCAGGCCGAGCAGCTTCGCGAGAAGCTCATCAAGGAGAACGCCGGCAAGTACCTGCTGCTGGTGGACGGGTCGCTCTCGCTCAAGGACGGCGGCGTCTACTCCGTCATCGGCGGCCAGACCAACCTGCAGTGGCTCGAAGAGGCTGCGCCGGGGGCGATGGCCGTGATCGCGGTGGGCACCTGCGCGGCCTACGGCGGCATCCCGCGGGCCAACCCGAACCCGACCGGCGCGGTGCCGATCTCGGACATCGTCAAGGGCAAGCCCGTCGTCAACGTGCCCGGCTGCCCGCCGATCCCGGTCGTCATCACGGGCGTGCTGACGCACTTCCTGACCTTCGGCAAGCTGCCCGAGCTCGACCCCCTCGGCCGGCCGAAGGCCTTCTTCGGCGAGACAATCCACGACCGCTGCTACCGGCGGCCGTTCTACGACCAGGGCAAGTTCGCCAAGACCTTCGACGACGAGGGCGCCCGCAGCGGCTGGTGCCTGTACGAGCTCGGCTGCAAGGGGCCCACCACCTACAACGCCTGCGCCACGCTGAAGTGGAACGCGGGCACCAGCTTCCCGATCCAGTCGGGCCACGGCTGCCTCGGCTGCTCGGAACCCGATTTCTGGGACAAGGGCAGCTTCTACACGCCGCTGTCGGCCGC
>CAZGTK010000511.1:0-2107 GCA_964528415.1 uncultured Burkholderiales bacterium
GTCCGCGTACGCCAGGTCGAGGATGAAGTAGATGTCGTGCTCGCGCGACAGCGCCACCAGACGCTCGAAGAACGGCAGCTCGAAGCACTGGGTCGTCGGGTTGCTGGGGAAGCAGCAGATCAGGAACTTGGGCTTGGGGTAGGAGTCCTTGATCGCCTTCTCCAGCTCCTCGAAGAAATCGACGCCCGGGATCATCGGCACGTGGCGGATGTCGGCCCCGGAGATCACTGGCCCGTAGATGTGGATCGGGTAGCTGGGGTTCGGCACCAGCACGATGTCGCCGCGGTCGAGCGCCGCCAGCGCCAGGTGCGCGATGCCCTCCTTGGAGCCGATGGTGGCGATCGCCTCGCTGTCCGGGTCGAGCTCGACGCCGTAGCGGCGCTGATACCAGGTGCAGATCGCCTTGCGCAGGCGCGGGATGCCCTTCGACACCGAGTAGCGGTGCGTATCCTCCCGCCGCGCCGCCTCCACCAGCTTGTCGACGATGTGCTTCGGCGTCGGCCCGTCGGGATTGCCCATGCCGAAGTCGATGATGTCCTCCCCGCGCCGGCGCGCGGCGAGCTTGAGCTCCCCCGTGATGTTGAACACGTAGGGCGGCAGGCGCTTGATGCGTGGAAACTCTTCCATGATTCGGCGTCAAAAGGGCTGCGCGGGGCAGCCGGGACGGGCCGGTCGCCCGAAAAAACTGATAATCTTACTGGGGGTTAGGCGCTGCCGCAACGAGGACACCGGATGAAACTGCATCTGAGCAACGCCGGCGACCGCTACGCCTTCACCGGGTATGGCGAGGGCTACGTCCTCGTCAACCAGCAGCGCTTCGAGTCGAGCCTGGTCCTGCTGCCGGGCCGGATCATCCCCGAGTGGGAGGTCCGGAAGGTCGCCGACCTGGCGCCGGGCGCCGTCGAATTCCTCGGCGCGCTGGAGGTGGACATCCTCCTCCTCGGCACCGGCCAGACCCAGCAGTTTCCGCCGCCCGACGCGCTCAAGCCTTTGGCGCGGAAGGGGATCGGCGTGGAGGTCATGGACACCGGCGCCGCCTGCCGCACCTTCAACATCCTGATGGCGGAGGACCGGCGCGTGGCCGCTGCGATCCTGCTCTAGGCAGGCCGCGCGGCTCAGGCCGTCGCCTGGAACAGCCCGGCGAACGTCGCCACCGACGGGAACTCGCCCGTGGGCAGCTCGCGCGCTCCGGAGTCGGGGCGGCGCACCCCCAGCAGGTGGCGGATGCCGTACTCCCTGGCCGCGCGCAGCACCGGCAGGCTGTCGTCGATCAACAGCGTGCGCCCGGGATCGAACGGCTCCACGGCCTGCAGCCGGTCCCAGAAGCCGTGCCGCTCCTTCGGAAGTCCCAGGGTGTGGGAGGAGACCACCGCGTCGAGGTAGCGCTGGATGCCGGTTCGGCGCATTTTCAGCGTGATGCTCTTGTGGTGGGCGTTGGTCACCAGCACCGTGCGCTTGCGCGCCCCCCGCACCGCCAGCAGGAAGGGCACCACGTGCGGGTGCACCGCGATCAGGTGCTCGATCTCCTGCTTGAGCCGGGCGATGTCGAGCCCCAGCTCGCCGGTCCAGTAGTCGACGCAATACCAGTCCAGCGTGCCGGCCTTGGCCTTGTAGCGCGCCAGCAGCGTCTCGCGCGCCTGCTCCAGCGGGATGCCGCGGGTCTCGGCGAAGCGGCGCGGCACGTGGCTCAGCCAGAACTGGTTGTCGAAATGCAGGTCGAGGAGCGTCCCGTCCATGTCCAGCAGGACGGTGTCGATGTCTTCCCATGGCAGCTGCATGGTCCCCTCCTCCCGGGCTGCGGCGCGCCGGGCTAGATCTCGGCCAGCACCTTGATGTGGGCGGCGACGCTGCGGCCCAGCGCGTGGAGTTCGTAGCCGCCCTCCAGCAGCGAGACGATGCGCCCCTGCGCGCTTCGTCGGGCGACCTCCTGGAGCCGCTGCGTCACCCAGGCGTAATCGGCCTCGGTCAGCATGAGCGAGGCCATGTCGTCGTCTCGATGCGCGTCGAAGCCGGCGGAGATGAAGATCATCTCCGGCGCGAACGCGTCCAGCGCCGGCAGCCAATGGCGCTCGACCGCCTCGCGGAAGCGCTCCCCGCTGCTGTAGGC
>CAZGTK010000512.1:0-2105 GCA_964528415.1 uncultured Burkholderiales bacterium
GACGCTGGAGGACAAGGTCGACATCGTGCAGAACGCGATCGACCTCGCCCACGCGCTCGGCATCCCGGAGCCGCGCGTCGCGATCCTGTCGGCGGTGGAAACCATCAACCCGAAGATCCCCTCCACCACCGAGGCGGCGTCGCTGTGCAAGATGGCCGACCGCAAGCAGATCGTCGGCGGCCTGCTCGACGGCCCGCTCGCGTTCGACAACGCCATCAGCGAGGAGGCGGCCCGCACCAAGAAGATCGACTCTGCGGTCGCCGGCCGCGCCGACATCCTGCTGGTGCCCGACCTCGAGGCCGGCAACATGGTCGCGAAGCAGCTCACCTACCTGGCCGGCGCCGACACCGCCGGCATCGTGCTCGGCACCCGCGTGCCCATCGTGCTCACCAGCCGCGCGGACTCGGTGCGCACGCGCCTCGCCTCCACCGCGGTCATGGCGCTGCTCGCGCACCACGGCCGCACCGGCGAGATCGTCATGAAGCCGCGCCATGACTGACGTCATCCTTGTCATCAACGCCGGCTCCTCGAGCATCAAGTTCTCGGTGTTCGCGCTGCGCGACGAGCGCCTGCGCGAGGGCTACAACGGCCAGGTGAGCGGCATCGGCACGGCGCCGCGATTCGTCGCGCGCGACGCGGTGGGCTGGACGCTGGCGGACGTGAAGCTCCCCATGCCCGAGTTCGAAAGCCATGCCGCCTGCCTCAAGCGCATCGGCGACTGGCTGCGCGAGCACGCCGACGGCCTCGACCTCGTCGGCATCGGCCATCGCGTGGTGCACGGGGGCGTCGACTACGCCGCGCCGGTGCGCATCGACGCCGAGGTGATCGCCCGGCTCGAGAAGCTGGTGCCGCTCGCGCCGCTGCACCAGCCCCACAACCTGGCGGCGATTCGCGCCGTCGCCGAGGCGATGCCGGAGATGCCCCAGGTCGCCTGCTTCGACACCGCGTTCCACCGCAGCCAGACCAAGCTCGCGCAGGCGTACGGCCTGCCGGCGGAGTTCTACGACAAGGGCGTGCGCCGCTACGGGTTCCACGGCCTGTCCTACGAGTACATCGCGCGGCGGCTGCCGGACGTGGCGCCCGAGATCGCGCCGGGGCGCGTCATCACCGCGCACCTCGGCAACGGCGCGAGCATGTGCGCGATGAAGAACGGCCGCAGCGTCGCCAGCACCATGGGCTTCACGGCCGTCGAGGGGCTGCCGATGGGCACGCGCACCGGCAGCCTCGACCCCGGCGTCGTGCTGTTCCTGATGGAGCAGGGCAGGACCGCAGCAGACATCGAGGAGCTCCTCTACGAGCGCTCCGGCCTGCTGGGCCTGTCGGGCATCAGCAACGACATGCGCAAGCTGCTGGCGAGCGACGCCGAGCCGGCGAAGTTCGCCGTGGACTACTTCATCTATCGCATCGGCCGCGAGGCCGGCTCGCTCGCCGCGGCGCTGGGCGGACTCGACGCGCTGGTGTTCACCGCCGGCATCGGCGAGAACAGCGCCGAGATCCGCGCGCGCGCCTGCGCCGCGTGCGCCTGGCTCGGCGTCGAGCTGGACGAGAAGGCCAACTCCGCCGGCGGGCCGCGCATCAGCGCGCCGGGCAGCCGGGTCTCGGCGTGGGTCATCCCGACCGACGAGGAACTCATGATCGCCCGCCACACGCTGGACCTGCTGGGCGAGGAAAGGCAGAGGGCCCGCGCATGAGCGTCGAGATTCCGCGTCCGGTGCTGAAGGGCAAGCGGGCGCTGGTGGTGGGCATCGCCAACGAGTATTCGATCGCCTACGGCTGCGCCAGGGCGTTTCGCGAACTCGGCGCCGAGCTGGCCATCACCTACCTCAACGAGAAGGCGAAGCGGTTCGTCGAGCCGCTGGCGCAGGCGCTCGAGGCGCCGCTCTTTCTGCCGCTCGACGTGTCGCAGCCGGGCGAGCTGGAGGCGGTCTTCGAGCGGGTGAAGCAGGACTGGGGCTGCCTCGACATCCTGGTGCACTCCATTGCCTGGGCGCCGAAGGACGACCTTCAGGGCGGGCTGCTCAATTGCAGCGCGGAAGGCTTCGCTCGCGCCGTGGACATTTCCTGCCACTCGTTCATCCGCATGCCGAGGCTCGCGGCACCGCTGA
>CAZGTK010000513.1:0-2103 GCA_964528415.1 uncultured Burkholderiales bacterium
GCCGCCGATGCAGGTGCCGTGGCCGCCGAGGTACTTGGTGAGCGCGTGCACGACGATGTCGGCGCCGTGCTCGAACGGCCGGCACAGGTACGGGGTCGGCACCGTGTTGTCGACGATGAGGGGCAGGCCGTGGGCGTGGGCGATCCCCGCCAGCGCGCCGAAATCGACGACGTTGCCGAACGGGTTGCCGACCGACTCGCAGAACAGCAGCTTGGTCTTGGCGTCGATCAGCTGCTCGATGCCGGCGTGGTCGCGGTAGTCGGCGAAGCGAACCTCGATGCCGAGCTGGGGCAGCGTGTGGGCGAACAGGTTGTAGGTGCCGCCGTAGAGCTGGCTCGTGGTGACGATGTTGTCGCCGGCTTCGGCGATGGTCAGCACGGCGTTGGTCACGGCGGTCATGCCCGAGGCCAGCGCGAGGCCGCCGACGCCGCCCTCCATGGCGGCGAGCCGTTTCTCCAGCACGTCGTTGGTGGGGTTCATGATGCGCGTGTAGATGTTGCCCTGGACCTTGAGGTCGAACAGGTCGGCGCCGTGCTGCGTGTCGTCGAAGCTGTAGGAGGTGGTCTGGTAGATCGGCACCGCCACGGCGTGCGTGGTCGGATCGGGGGTGTAGCCGCCGTGCACGGCGAGCGTTTCGAGCTTCATGGCAGCGTCCTCGGGGTCGGGAAAAACGCGAATTATCCGGGGGCGCCGGCGCAGTGTCACCTGAGGCCCGCCGCGGACCGCCCCGGCGCTGGCCGGGCGCCGGCGACCGCTAGCCGCGCTGCGCCGTCTCGGCGGCGGCCTCGACGGTGCGCAGGTGGAACGGCGGCGCCGAGCCGTCCTTGGCCTCCCCGGCGTACACCGTCAGGTGCGGGAACGGGATCTCGATGCCGCGCTCGTCGAACGCGTGCTTGAGGCGGCGCAGGTACTCGCGCCGCACGCTCCACTGCTCGGCCGGGCCGACTTTCAGGCGAACGCGCAGGATCACGGCGGAGTTCGCCCACTCGTTGACGCCCACCACCTCCACCTGCTCGAGGATCTTGGGACCGAAGACCTCGTCCTTGCGCATCGCTTCGGCCACTTCCCGCATCACGGCGAGCCCCTCGTCGACGTTCTCGCGGTAGGCGACGCCGACGTCCACCACCGCATAGGCGAACAGGCGCGACTTGTTGACGACGTTGGTGATGTTGCCGTTGGGCACGTAGATGACGTTGCCGTCGTAGTCACGCAGCCGTACGAAGCGCAGCGTCACCTGCTCCACCACGCCGCCGGTGCCGCCGATGTCGACGATGTCGCCGACCCGGATCTGATTCTCCAGCAGCATGATGAAGCCGGAGAAGTAGTCCTTGACCAGGCTCTGGGCGGCGAAGCCGACCGCGATGCCGGCGACGCCCGCGGTGGCGAGGATCGGCGCGATGGAGATGCCGATGGCCGAGAGTATCAGCATGATCGCCACGACCCAGACGACGATCTGGGCGATGGAGCGGAACGCGCGCGTCAGGGTGTCGATGCGCTTGATCTCCTCGACGTCATCGCTGCGTGCCTTCAGGCGCGTGCTGAACAGCCGCAGCATGCGGCGCAGGACGCGGAGCACCACCCAGGCCATGAACAGGATGAGCACGATGCGCAGGCCTTCCTGCAGGTAGGGCACCACCTCGTTGAGGTCCTTGAACTGCGCGGCGATGGAGGCGAAGAACTGCTTCATGGCGGCTTTTCTGCTGGTGGTTGGCGGATGAACGTCGGCGCGGGCGCGGCGCGGACGCGGGCCGCGCGCCGCGGTGCGGGGATTGCGGGAACCCCCACAGCATACCGTCTTAGGGCAGAGGAGGAAACGGCGCGGAAGTTCCGCGCCCGCCGGCTACGGCGTGCGCGCGCCGCCCTCGGTCTGCGCGACCTTCGCGCGCGAGAGCGGCGGGTTCTCGGCGAAATAAGCCTTGATGCCGTCGAGGAGCGCGCGGGCGACTTTTTCCTGGTGGCCGCGGTCGCGAAGCCGGCGCTCCTCTTCGGGATTGCTGATGAACGCGGTCTCCACCAGGATCGAGGGGATGTCGGGCGCCTTGAGCACGGCGAAGCCGGCCTGCTCGACGGAGGCCTTGTGCAGGTGGTTGATGTCGCCCAGCT
>CAZGTK010000514.1:0-2100 GCA_964528415.1 uncultured Burkholderiales bacterium
CGGCCCGTGGTACGAGCACCAGAACATGCGCGACGAGCGCGTCGAGGCGTTCGCGGCGCTGCTGTGGGAGGGCGTGCACACGTACAGCTACGTGGCGCGCGCCACCACGCCGGGTAACTTCGTCGTACCACCGCCGAAGGCCGAGGAGATGTACATGCCCGAGACCTTCGGCCGCGGCGGCTCCGACCGCGTCATCGTCGAGTGAGGACCTCATGAAGCGCACCGTGTTCTCGAAGTGCATCGCGTCGACCGCGCTGGTCGCGCTCCTCACGTCGTCGTGCGGCGGCAAGAAGAGCGACCGTCCCGCAAACCTCGGCAGCGCGTCGCCGATGGCGGACCTCGTCCTGGTCAAGCTCGAGGACGCGCCGCCCGGCATCGACCTCCGGCTCGGCGAGGGCAAGCAGGGACCGCCCGCGTACGACCGCGCGAAGCTCGCGCCCGCGAAGAAGCTGTCGGCGCAGGACGCGAATGCGCTGCTCGCTCGCGCGAAGCCGATCACGGCCGACGCGACGGATCAGCAGGCGTTCGCGCTGCGGCCCGCCTCGCAGCCGCCCCCGCGCACGGGCCAGACGATCCAGGGCAAGTTCCCGCCCGACCCGTCGACGCTGCTCCCGCCGGTCGCGAGCGACGCCGGCAAGGAGCTGACGGTGCTCCGCTACATGCCCGAGGGCAAGGTGCCGATCGCGCCCGAGCTCTCGGTCACGTTCAGCTCGCCGATGGTGGCCGTCACCTCGCAGGACGACGCCGCGGCGACGGTGCCGGTCGAGCTGACGCCGACCCCGAAGGGCCGCTGGCGCTGGATCGGCACGCGGACGATCCTGTTCGATCCCGAGGTCCGGTTCCCGATGGCGACGACGTACACCGTCGAGGTCCCGGCCGGCACGAAGGCGACGAACGGCAGCGCGCTCGCGAAGGCGACGAAGTTCACGTTCGAGACGCCGGCGGTCACGCTGGTCGGCAGCTATCCGTACGCGGGCCAACCGCAGCACACCGACGTGCCGATGTTCCTGCTGTTCGACCAGAAGATCGATCCGCAGGCCGTGCTCCCGAAGCTGAAGGTCACCGCGAACGGCCAGACCTACCCGGTGCAGCTCCTGTCGGATGCCGAGATCGCGAAGGACACGCAGCTCGCGGCGACCGTCGAGGCCGCGAAGCAGAACGAGCAGGACGGCCGCTGGCTCGCGGTCCGTGCGACCCGACGGTTCCCCGCCGACGCGACCGTCACGATCGAGATCGGCGCCGGCACGCCGTCGGCGGAGGGGCCGAACCGGACGCCGGCCGCGCAGACGCACAGCTTCCGCACGTACCCGCCGCTGCGCGTCGAGCGCGCCGAGTGCAGCTACGAGAACAAGAACTGCACGCCGCAGCACGCGTTCTCGATCCGCTTCAACAACCCGCTCGATGCCGACAAGTTCGACGAGAGCATGATCACCGTCAGCCCCGAGATCCCCGGGCTGCGCGTGCTCCAGAACCACAGCTACGTCACGCTGCAGGGCGCGACCAAGGCGCGCACGACCTACAAGGTCACGATCTCGTCGAAGGTGCCCGACGCGTTCGGCCAGACGCTCGGCAAGGACGCCGTGCACACGTGGCCGGTCGGCGACGCGCGGCCGACGTTCTACGGCCCGACCGGCATGGTCGTGCTCGATCCGCTCGCCGCGAAGCGCACGCTCGACTTCTTCAGCACCAACTACGAGCAGCTCAAGGTCAAGCTCTACAAGGTCACGCCGGCCGACTACGACGCGTACGGCAACTACGTCGAGAACCAGTGGAACAAGGACCACCCGCCGAAGCAGATCACGGTAAACCTGCGTTCGTCGGGCAACAAGGAGGAGGACCGCCGCCGTATCAAGACGATTTACGGCACGCTGATCTCATTCCACGGGCGGGACCGCTTCAGTTTTCAGATCTTCGAGAATGGCGGCAGGCACCTGATCGATTTCCCCAACGACACCACGCGTATCTGCCCCGAACTGCTCCAGCGCCTGCTGAAGTTGATGGGGGAGGAGAGTTGGCGCGTGGAGGAAATTACATTCCAGTAGGGGCGCAATATATTGCGCCCCTACATGTTTCTCACCGCATTACACCTCTCACAATCCT
>CAZGTK010000515.1:0-2094 GCA_964528415.1 uncultured Burkholderiales bacterium
GCGGTCATCGCCGACTTCGCCGGGCCGCGGGGGCGCGGCACGGCGTTCGGCTGGTACCACCTCGCCACCGGGCTGGCAGCGATCCCCGGCGGCGCGGCGTTCGGCGGGATCTGGCAGTGGCTGGGGGCGCCGGCGGCGTTCGGCTTCGCGGCGACGGTCGCGGCGGCGGCGTGCCTGCTGCTGCGCGTGCGGGTCTGGCGCGACCTTACCCCGGCTGCAACGGGCGATCGGACGGCATAATAGGGGATGGACGAAACCAATCGCGGCGTTTGCTGCCGCAACAGCGAGGAGCGCGCATGATCCGCAGCATCGACCACATCGTTCTCACCACCCGCGACCGCCACCGCTGCGTCGACTTCTACACGCGCGTGCTCGGCATGACGCTGGAGGAGTTCGGCGCCGGGCGCCTGGCGTTGAGATTCGGCGACCAGAAGATCAACCTGCACGACGCCTCGACGGTGACCGACTGCTACGCGCGGAACCCGACGCCGGGCTCGCTCGACCTGTGCTTCCTCGCCGACCAGCCGCTCGATGACGTGATCGCCCGGCTGCGCGAGCACCAGGTGCCGATCGAGCTGGGACCGGTGGCGCGCACCGGGGCGCGATTCGCGCTGCGCTCGGTGTACGTGCGCGACCCCGACGAGAACCTCATCGAGATCTCCGAGCAGGCCGGCTGACGGCCGAGGACACGAAAGGATAGGACCCATGGCCCAACTGACCCAAGCCCAGAGCGCCAAGATCCGCGGCCTGCTGGACGAGCGGTACAAGGAGCTGGTCGCGCGCGTGCGCGACGAGCTGGCTCGCTCCGACGAGGAGCAGACGGCGGCGCTGGCGAACCGCGTGCGCGACACCGGCGACGAATCGGTGGTCGACCTGGTGGACACGCTGGGCGCCGCGATCGTCGACCGCCAGCTCGGCGAGCTGCGCGAGATCGAGCGCGCGCGCGAGCGGCTGGAAGCCGGCGAGATCAACGCCTGCGTCGAGTGCGGCGACGAGATCGGCTTCCAGCGCCTCGCCGCTTCGCCGACGGCCGCGCGCTGCCTGCGCTGCCAGACCGTGCACGAGAAGACCCACGCCGGGACCGGCAACTCGCAGCTCTGAGCGCGCGGACGGCGGCGCATGCCCGTCCACAACGCCGACATCGCCCGCGCGTTCGGCGAGATCGCCGACCTGCTCGAGATCCAGGGCGCCAACCCCTTCCGCGTGCGCGCCTACCGCAACGCGGAGCGCGTCGTCGAGGGCTACGGCGGCGACCTGGCGGAACGCGCGCGCGCCGGCGCCGACCTCACCGAGCTGCCGGGCATCGGCGCGGACCTGGCCGCCAAGATCCGCGAATTCGCCGAGACCGGCCACATGGCCCTGCTCGACCGGCTGCACCAGGAGCTGCCGGCGGCGATCGCCGAGCTGCTGCAGATCCCCGGTCTCGGGCCGAAGCGCGTGAAGGCGCTCTACCGCGAGCTCGAGGTCGGCGACGCCGCCGAGCTGCTGCAGGCCGCGCGCGAGGGCCGCGTGCAGGCGCTGCCGGGCTTCGGCGAGAAGATCGAGCGGCGCATCGAGGAAGCCGCCGCCGCGCGCCTCGGCGCCGCCCGCCGCTTCCCGCTGGCGGTGGCGGCGCAGTACGCGCACGGCCTCGTCTCGCACCTGCAGGGCGCGCGCGGCGTGCGCCGCGTCGAGGTGGCCGGCAGCTTCCGGCGCTGGCGCGAGACGGTCGGCGACCTCGACATCCTGGTGACCGGCGGGCGCACCGACGCCGTCGCGCGCTTCGTCGGCTACGACGAGGTGGCGCAGGTGCTCTCCCGGGGCACCACGCGCGCGGCGGTGAGCCTGACGAGCGGGCTGCAGGTGGACCTGCGCGTGGTGCCGGAGGAGAGCTACGGCGCGGCGCTGCACTACTTCACCGGGTCGAAGGCGCACAACATCGCGATCCGCCGGCTCGCGCAGGCGAAGGGGCTTAAGGTCAACGAGTACGGCGTGTTCAGGGGCCGGCGCCGCGTCGCCGGCGAGACCGAGGAGTCGGTGTACGCGGCGGTGGGGCTGCCGTGGATCCCGCCCGAGCTGCGCGAGGACCGCGGCGAGATCGATGCGGCCCGCGCC
>CAZGTK010000516.1:0-2086 GCA_964528415.1 uncultured Burkholderiales bacterium
CGAAGACGCCGTGGCCCGCACCCCGGCCGATTCCCCCGACCGGGCGGGCTACCTCAACAACCTGGGCAACGGGCTGCGCGCCCGCTACGGGCGGACGGGGCGGCCGCAAGACCTCGACGCGGCCATCGCCGCATACGAAGACGCCGTGGCCCGCACCCCGGCCGATTCCCCCGACCGGGCGGGCTACCTCAACAACCTGGGCAACGGGCTGAGCGACCGCTACGGGCGGACGGGGCGGCCGCAAGACCTCGACGCGGCCATCGCCGCCTACACCGCCGCCCTCGACGGGATCAACGAATCGTTTCAGGCGGTGGCGGTCGGCTATATCACCAACGCCCAGCGGCAGTGGGCCGGGCTGTACGCCCGGGCGACAACGGCCCTGCTGGCGGCCGGTCGCCCGGCCGAGGCGCTGGCCGTGGCCGAGGGCAGCAAATCGCGCCTGCTGACGCTGCTGATGTCGCGCGGCGACCTGCCCGCGCCGCCGGTCATCCCCGCGGCGCTGGTCGACGCCGAGCGGGCGGCGGCGGCCAGGTTGAGCGCCATCGACGCCGCCGCGCTGGGCGACCACAACCGGGCCGGAAGCGAGCCGGGCGAGGTCATCCGGCAACGATCCGCGGCCCGGGCGGCCCTGGTGGCCGAACTGCGCGCCGCCTGGCAGGCGATGGCCGAACTTGGCCCCGAGGCGGCCGAGTACGTCAGCCTGCGCCGCGGCGACCGGCCCACGGCCGCCGGGCTGGCGCGGCTGGCCGGGGAGCTGCCGGCGGGGACGGCGCTGCTGTCCCTGTTCGACACCGGCGAGGCGGGCGAGCGCCGCCGCGTCCTGCTGTTCCTGCTGCGCGCCGGGGCGGCCGGGCCGGTCGTGCTGGAGGCGGCGCTCGACCCGGACGCGCTCTATTACGACTACCTGGCCAACTACGAGGAGGAGGTCCTGGACCCCCGCCGCCGCCGGGCGCTCCGCGCGCTGGGCCGGCCGCTGACCGGCCGCTGGCGGGGGCTGGGCCGGCCGCTGCTGGGGCCGCTGCTGCCCCATCTGGACGGGATCGACCACCTGATCATCGCCCCGGTGGGCGTCTATCACCAATTGCCGCTGCACGCCCTCTGGATCGGCCCGGCCGATTCCGGCGCGGCCGAACCCGGCCCGGCCGGGTCGACGCTTCTCGACCATTGCGCCGTGAGCTATATCCCCGCGCTGGGGCTGCTGGAGCGGCTGGTGGGCGCTCCGGTCGCGCCGGGCGACCTGTCCGGCCGGAGCGCCGTATTCGGCTACACCGACGCCGACCCGACGACCGAGAGAGGGGCGCGCGAGCGGGAGATCTTCCTGGGCGAAGCGGCGGCGGTGGCCGGGCGGCTGGGCGTCGAGCCGCTCCTCGACGACGCGGCGACCGGCGCGGCGCTGGAAGCGGCCACGGCGCGGCCGCTGCGGCGGCTGCACCTGTCGTGCCACGGGTATTTCAACGGACAGGACGCGCTGGCATCGGGCGTGCTGCTGGCCGCCGGCGCCGGCGGCAGCGCCGTCTACACCGCGCGGCAGTTCATGACCCACCGGCTGCCGGTCGAGCTGGTGACGCTGAGCGCCTGCCAGACGGCCATCAGCGGCTCGCTGGGCGGCGACGAGATGGCCGGGCTGAGCATGGGGCTGCTGTCGGCCGGGGCGCGGTCGCTGCTTTTGGGGCAGTGGAGCGTCAATGCCCAGAAGACGGAAAAACAGATTGTCTGGTTAAACGCCCTGCTGGACGGCGCCGGCGGCCCGCGGGCCACGAAGGCCGAGACGCTGCGCCGGGTGATGCTGGCTTTCCGCGACGGGCGCATCCTGCTGCCGGGGAAGGGTTTCGATCCGGCCGACCCGTATTACTGGGCGCCGTTTGTGCTGGTGGGCAACTGGAGGTGACGGTGGACGAGGAATTGTGGTTCGAGGAAGAGATCTTTCCGGCCGAGGAGAGTGTCGAGGCATTGGTTGAGGCGGCGAAGGGGCTGGAACCGGAGACATGGTATGAGAAGGCGGCCGAATTGGCCGGGCTGGAGCCGGTGCTGGCGACACTGGCCGGGCCGCTGCTGGAGCTGCCCAAGGCGCGGCGGGCGGCGGCCG
>CAZGTK010000517.1:0-1817 GCA_964528415.1 uncultured Burkholderiales bacterium
CAGGCGGTGGATCTCGTCGATGAAGAGGACGTCCTTGGGCTCGAGGTTGGTCAGCAGCGCGGCGAGGTCGCCGGCGCGCTCCAGCACCGGGCCCGAGGTGTGGCGCAGGTTGACGCCCATCTCGCGCGCGACGATGTGGGCGAGCGTGGTCTTGCCCAGCCCCGGCGGCCCGAACAGCAGCACGTGGTCGAGCGCCTCGCCGCGGTTGCGCGCGGCGGCGATGAAAATCTCGAGCTGCTCGCGCACCTTGGTCTGGCCGACGTATTCGAGCAGCGCGCGCGGCCGCAGCGCCTTCTCGAACGCCTCTTCCTGGGGCGACGCCGGCGCGGATGCGATGATGCGGTCGGTTTCGATCACGGAGAGATGGAACGGGCGGGGGCGGCGATCGGGTTACCGGGGCCTCGCCGGCAGCCGGGCGAGCTCGCGTGAAGCGGTGAGGAGCGGGAGGTCACGCCTTCGATAGCAGTTTCAGCGCCTGGCGGATGCCTTCGGCCACCGACACGCCGGCGTCGAGCTGGCCGAGCGCCCACGACGCTTCGCGCTCATTATAGCCGAGCGCGATGAGCGCATTCACGATGTCGCCGCCCGGCGACACGCCGGCGGGCGCGGCGATCGCCGCGACATCGCCCTTGAACTTGTCCTTGAGTTCCAGCAGCAGGCGCTCGGCCGTCTTCTTGCCGATGCCGGGGACCTTGGTCAGGCGCCCGGTGTCCTGCGCCGCCACCGCCTGCCGCAGGTCGGCGACGCTCATGCCGGAGAGCACGGCAAGCGCGGTGCGCGCGCCGATGCCGGCGATCCTGAGCAGCTGGCGGAACAGCGCGCGCTCGGCTTCGGTGGCGAAGCCGTAGAGCTGGTGCGCGTCCTCGCGCACCAGCAGGTGCGTGAACAGCGTCACCGGCGCGCCGGTCGCGGGCAGCTGGTAGAACGTGCTCATCGGCACGTCGACTTCGTAGCCGACGCCGTGCGCGTCCACCAGCACCATCGGCGGGCGCTTCTCGAGCAGCGTTCCCTGCAGCCGACCGATCATCGAAGCCTCCCCCGCCGCACGCGGAATCCGCGCGTCTCCAGCCCGCCCAGGCCGAGCCCGCCGTGGGCGTGGCAGATCGCGCACGCCAGCGCGTCGGCCGCGTCGGCGCTCGGGTGCCCCGGCAGCGCCAGCAACCGCTTCACCATCTCCTGCACCTGATCCTTGGTGGCGTGGCCGTTGCCCACCACCGCCTGCTTGACCTGCAGCGCGGTGTACTCCGCCACCGGCAGGCCCTGCGCCACCGCGGCGCAGATGGCCGCGCCGCGCGCCTGGCCCAGCAGCAGCGTGGAGCGCGGATTCACGTTGACGAACACCTCCTCCACGGCGACCTGCTGCGGCCGGTACTCGGCGATCACGTCCTGCAGGCTGCGGAGGATGGTGCGCAGCCGCTGCGGCAGATCGCCGTCCTGCTGCGTGCGGATGCAGCCGCTGGCGACGTAGGCGAGCGCCTGGCCCGAGCGGTCCAGCACGCCGAACCCGGTCACCTGCAGGCCGGGGTCGACGCCGAGGATGCGCAGCGCGCCGGCGGCGCCCGCGTCAGTCGTCGAGGCTGGCAGTGGTGTAGACCTCCTGCACGTCGTCGACCGCCTCCAGCGCGTCGAGCAGCTTGCGCATCCTGGCCGCCTCCTCGCCGGCGAGCCCGACTTCCGTGGCCGCGCGCATCGTCACCTCCGCGGCCGCCGGCTTGAGCCCGGCCGCCGTCATCTTCGCCTTAACCGCCTCCATCTCGACGGGGCCGGTGATGACCTCGATCGAGCCGTCGTCGCTGGCGACGACGTCCTCGGCGCCG
>CAZGTK010000517.1:1827-2076 GCA_964528415.1 uncultured Burkholderiales bacterium
CCATGACCTTGTCCTCGCTGGTGCCCGGCGCGAACACGAGCTGGCCGCAATGCTTGAACAGGTACGCCACCGAGCCGTCGGTGCCGAGGTTGCCGCCGTGCTTCGTGAAGGCGTGCCGCACGTCGGCCACCGTGCGGGCGCGGTTGTCGGTCATGCAGTCCACCATCACCGCCGCGCCGCCGATGCCGTAGCCCTCGTAGCGCACCTCCTCGTAGGCCACGCCCTCGAGCTCGCCGGTGCCGCGCTTGA
>CAZGTK010000518.1:0-2071 GCA_964528415.1 uncultured Burkholderiales bacterium
AACCCCGACTACCCGCTGATCCGCTTCGCCACCGGCGACCTCTCCGCCGTCATGCCGGGCGCGAGCCCGTGCGGCCGCACCAACCGGCGCATCCGCGGCTGGATGGGCCGGGCCGATCAGACCGCCAAGGTGCGGGGCATGTTCGTTCATCCGGGGCAGGTCGCCGAGATCGTTCGCCGCCATCCGGAGGTGAGCCGTGCCCGGCTGGTGATCGATTTCGACGAGGCCAAGAACGACCGCATGGTGCTGCGCTGCGAAACCGGCGCGGCGCAGGACGGGCTGCGTCGGGCCCTCGCGGAGAGCGTGCGCGAGGTCACCAAGCTGCGAGGCGAGGCGGATCTGCTGGCGCCCGGCAGCCTGCCCAACGACGGCAAGGTGATCGAGGACCGCCGGACCTACGACTAGAACCTATCTCATCATTCCGCGTGGCCGCGCGAACCGCGTCGCGGCCGGGAGCGGGCGGATGCGGGCCGGGCCGGCGTGTCGCCCTTGGCTATAATGGCGCCTTTTTTCCGCCCCCAGATGACCGCCAACCTGCTCGACGGGCGCGCCATCGCCGAGGAAATCCGCGCCGGGCTGAAAGTGCGCGCCGCGCGCCTGCTTGACCACGGTGTGCGTCCCGCCCTCGCGGCGCTGATGGTCGGGGAGAACCCGGCCTCGCAGGTCTACGTGCGCAGCAAGGCCCAGGCGTGCGAGGGAATCGGCATCCGCTCGACGCTGGCGCGCTTTCCCGCCGACGTGCGCGAGGAAGCGCTGCTCGAACATATCGCGGCGCTGAACGCCGATCCGTCGGTGCACGGCGTGCTGATCCAGCTGCCGCTGCCGCGCCATATCGACATGCGTGACATGCTGGAAGCCGTCGCCCCCGAAAAGGACGTGGACGGCTTTCGCTTCCAGCATCTCGGCGCGCTGCTGATCGGCACCGAGACCTACCCGCCGTGCACGCCGTACGCGGTCGTGCGCATGCTCGAGCACGAGGACATCCCCATCGCGCGGCGCCACGCGGTGGTCGTCGGGCGCAGCACCATCGTCGGCAAGCCGCTGGCGCTGATGCTGCTGGCGCGCGACGCCACGGTCACGGTCTGCCACTCGCGCACGCCCGACCTCGCCGGCTTCACGCGCCAGGCGGATATCCTCGCGGTGGCGGCCGGCAGGCCGCGGCTGATCACCGCCGACATGGTGAAGCCCGGCGCGGTGGTGGTGGACGTCGGCATCAACCGGTCCGCCGGCGGCATGATCGTCGGCGACGTCGATTTCGACGGCGTGCGCGAGGTCGCCTCGCGGGTAACGCCGGTGCCGGGCGGGGTCGGCCCGATGACGATCACGATGCTGCTGGAGAACACCCTGCGCGCCGCGGAGCGCTCGCTCGCGCCGGCACCGGGCAGGCCCTGACGGTCGCGGCGGCGGCCGGCGCGTGGATAATTGCCGGCGCCTCCGCTATCATGACCCATCCCTCCGAGTCCCCGTCACGGCGCCGTCCGGGCGGGAACTCGTCCCAGCCTTAGGAGCGTCGAAAGCTCCCGTTTCGGCGACACGACAACGAGGTTGAGCCATGGCAGCGTTGCCCGATACCGACCCCCAGGAAACCCGCGAATGGCTAGACGCGCTGGAAGCGATCCTCGAGCAGGAGGGCGTCGACCGCGCGTACTACATCCTGCAGGCGCTGATGGAGCGCGCGCGCCGCATCGGCGGCGCGTTTCCGTACTGCACCAATACGCCGTACGTCAACACCATCCCGCCGCACAAGGAGGCGCGCTCGCCCGGCGACCACGAAATCGAGCACACGATCCGCTCCTACGCGCGCTGGAACGCGATGGCGATGGTGCTGCGCGCCAACAAGAACACGAACGTCGGCGGCCACATCGCGAGCTTCGCCTCGGCGGCGACGCTCTACGACGTCGGCTACAACCATTTCTGGCGCGCCGAGACGCCGCAGCTGGGCGGCGACATGGTGTTCATCCAGGGCCACTCGGCGCCGGGGGTCTATGCCCGCGCGTTCATGCTGGGACGGCTCACGGAAGACCAGATGGACAACTTCCGCCAGGAGGTCGGTGGCAAGGGCATCTCGTCC
>CAZGTK010000519.1:0-2070 GCA_964528415.1 uncultured Burkholderiales bacterium
GACGGCGGGCGCCGGAGGCGGCAACGCCACCGGCGCAGCGGGCGCGGGCCGGGCGCCCGACGCCGCCGCCGGTTCCGTCGCTGACGGCGCGTCGACCACGGCCGGCGGCGCGTCCCGCCACTGCCGCAACGCGACCGCACTGCCGAGGATCACGGCGACGGCCAGCGGCAAGGTGACGTAAAGGCGACGCGAGCGCCGCGGCGGCGCATCGGCTGCAGCTTCCGCCGCCCGCTGCGCGCGAAACTCGAGCACGTCCTCGTGCTCGGCGGCCGGCTCCGCGGTCCACGGCAGCGCGCTGCCCGGTTCCGCCGTCAGGCGGAAAACCTCGTGCGCGCGCACGTGCTTGTCGGTGCGCACGCCGACGTACTCGAACAGCTGCGCGTAGCCCTCGGAAATGCGCGACACGACCTCGAAGTAGGAACGCGACACCAGAACCTGACCGGGATCGGCGAAGCCCATCACGCGCTGGGCGACGTTGATCCCGTCGCCGATGATGTTGGGCTGGCCGTTGATGTCGCGCACCAGCTTCACGGGTCCCAGGTTGATGCCGAGCCGCACCGCGACCGGTGCACTGGAATCGGACTCCGCCGCCAGCGCCTCGCGCAAGGCGCCGGCGACGGCGAGCGCGTCCTCCGGGTCGCCGATGAAGCTGATCGCGGCGCCGTCGCCGGTGTCGAGGATGATGCGGTCGCTGGCGGCGACGCCGTTCAGCGCGGCGCCGACGAGGGCGTTGAACTTCTCCTTGAGGCGGATCTGCTCGGCGACCGGCTTGTCGGAATAGCCGACGATGTCGAGAAACAGCACGCTGCAGATGAAGGTCCGGTTTCCTCGTGCGTGCATCCAGCCGCCTGTGAGCGAGAGCCCGGCGCGGCGCCGGGCGGACCCTATTTTACCCGCATGCCGGGCTGGGCTCCGTCATCCGGCGCGAGCAGATAGAGGCCCTTGCCGTCGCCGGCGGCAAGCACCATGCCTTCGGACAAGCCGAATTTCATCTTGCGCGGCGCCAGGTTGACCACCATGACGGTGAGACGACCCTGCAGCTCGCCGGGCTCGTACGCCGACTTGATGCCGGCGAAGACCGTGCGCGTCTCGCCGCCGAGATCGAGGGTTAGCTTGAGGAGCTTCTCGGCGCCCTCGACGTGCTCGGCCTTGACGATGCGCGCGACGCGCAGGTCGACCTTGGCGAAATCGTCGATCGTGATGTGCGCCGCTTCCGCCTGGTGGTGCACCTGCGCCTCGGCGTGGCGCGCGGGCGAGGGCGGCGCCGGCGCGGCGTAGGACTCCTTGTTGGCCGCCACCAGCGCGTCGATCTGCTTCTTCTCGACGCGGGTCATGACGTGGCGGTAGGGGCTGATCGCGTGGCCGGGCGGCAGCAGCGCCTCGGTGTCGCGCCAAGCCAGCGGCGCGACGTCGAGGAAGCGCTCGACCTCGGCCGCCAGCGCCGGCAGCACCGGTTTCAGCATGATGGTAAGGAGGCGAAACGCGTTCAGCGCCGACGTGCACACCGCGTGCAGCTCGGCGTGCCGTTCAGGCTGCTTGGCCAGTTCCCACGGTTGCGCGCGGTCGAAGAACTGGTTGACGCTCTCGGCGGCCAGCATGACCAGCCGCAGCGCCTTGCCGTATTCGCGCGCCTCGTAGAGATCGGCCACCACGGCGGTTCCCTGCTGCATCGCCGGAAACGCCTGCTTGAACGCGGCGGCCGCGTCGCCTCCCAGCAGCTTTCCGCCGAAATGCTTGTGCACGAACCCGGCGGCGCGGCTGGCGATGTTGACGTACTTGCCCACCAGATCCGAGTTGACCCGCGCGACGAAGTCGTCGAACGAGAGGTCGAGATCCTCCATCGTCGCGTTCAGCTTGGCAGCGTAGTAATAGCGCAGCCACTCCGGGTTGAGGCCCTGCTGCAGGTAGCTCTCGGCGGTGATGAAGGTGCCGCGCGACTTCGACATCTTCTCGCCGTTGACGGTGAGAAAGCCGTGCGCGAACACCTTGCTCGGCGTGCGGTAGCCGGAGAACTCCAGCATCGCCGGCCAGAACAGGGCGTGGAAGTAGAGGATGTCCTTGCCGATGAAG
>CAZGTK010000520.1:0-2070 GCA_964528415.1 uncultured Burkholderiales bacterium
GGGCCAGGGCGACATGCGCTATCTGCCGCCCGGGCATTCGCACCTGCTGCGCGTGCACGGCGCTTTTGTCTCCGACCCGGAAGGGCACCGCGTGGTCGATTTCCTGAAGCAGCACGGCGCGCCGCAGTACCTGGAGGCCGTTCTGGAGGAGCCGATCGAGGCCGGCGCCGGCGGCGGCGGCGAGGGCGGCGGCGACGCCGAGGCCGATCCGCTCTACGACGAGGCCGTGCAGATCGTGCTGCGCACGCGCCGCGCGTCGATCTCGCTGGTGCAGCGCCACCTGCGCATCGGCTACAACCGCGCCGCGCGGCTGATCGAGCAGATGGAGCGCGCCGGGCTGGTCTCCAGCATGCAGTCCAACGGCAACCGCGAGGTGCTGGTGCCCGCGCGGGCCGAGGAGTGACGCACTTTCCGCCCGGGGCGGGGTCTTAACCCTGGCTTGAGGCGCGTGGAGAGCATCATGACGAAGATCGGGATCGCTTTGCTGCTGGCGGTGACGGCAGGCGTCGCCGCGGCCCAGCCCACCTACAAGTGGAAGGACGCCCAGGGCAGGACGCACTACGGCGACACGCCGCCGGCCGGGGTCAACGCCGAGGTGGTGGCGGACGACCAGGCGTTCCCGCGCAATCCGGACGCGTGTCAGACCATTCGCTGCCAGCTCGACCGACTGCAGCAGAGCAAGAAGCTCGAGAACGAGGCGGAGGCGGCGGACCCGCGGCGGCAGCCGCAGGCCGCAGCGGCGGCGCCGGGCCCCGGCGTCACGGGCCGCGGGTTGCCGTTCGACGTCTACGTGAACCTGCGCCGCGGCATGACCGAGGGCGAGATCCTCGCCCGCGCCGGCGCGCCGGACTTCCAGTCGAGCGACGGCGTCGACGAGCAGAGCATCGTGCTCGGCGAGCTGAACCGCAACGAAGGCCCGCGCGCGGGCCGCGGCTTCTCGTCGGTGAAGATCCTGCGCAGCAATTTCATCAAGACCTACACCTACCTTCCCAGCGCCGGCGATCCGTTCACCACGGTCATCACGTTTCGCGGCGGCGTCGTGGAAGACCTGCAGAGGATACGCAAGTTTTGAGACCACTCCTTGCCGCGGCGCTGGCCGCGCTGATCGCCATGCCGTTCGCCGCCGACGCGGCGGGCATCGACAAGCTCCGGCAATTCATCGAGTCCACCCGCTCGGCGCGCTCCGAGTTCAGCCAGACCGTCATGGACGGCCGCGGCCGCAAGATTCAGGACGCCGCCGGCACCATGGAGTTCGAGCGCCCGGGGCGCTTCCGCTGGACCTACGCCAAGCCCTACGAGCAGCTCATCGTCGGCGACGGCGAGAAGGTCTGGATCTACGACAAGGAGCTCCGGCAGGTGACGGTGCGCCCGCTCGACCAGGCGCTCGGCAGCACGCCGGCCGCGCTGCTCGCCGGCAGCAACGACATCGAGAAGGCGTTCACGCTCTCGGAGAGCGGCTCGCAGGGCGGTCTGGAGTGGGTCGATGCGGTGCCGAAGAACCGCGACACGACCTTCGACCGCGTGCGCCTCGGCTTTGACGAGCGCGCCGACCTGCGCGCGATGGAGCTCACCGACAGCTTCGGCCAGACGACGCGGCTCACCTTCGCGGGCTTCGAGCGCAATCCGAAGCTGGACGCCTCGCGCTTCCGCTTCACGCCGCCGCCCGGCGCGGACGTGATCGGTGGCTGAAGCCGAGCTGTTCCCCGCGCGCGAGCCGGCGGCGCCGCTGGCGGAGCGCATGCGGCCGGGCGCGCTCGAGGAGGTCGTCGGCCAGGGCCACCTGCTGGGCCCCGGCAAGCCGCTGCGGCTCGCGTTCGACTCGGGCCGGCCGCATTCCATGATCCTGTGGGGGCCGCCGGGAACCGGCAAGACCACGCTGGCGCGCCTGATGGCGAAGGCGTTCGACGCCGAGTTCATCGCGCTCTCCGCCGTGTTCTCGGGCGTGAAGGACATCCGCGAGGCGGTCGGCCGCGCGCAGCAGACGCTGCAGCAGACCGGGCGGCACACGATCCTGTTCGTCGACGAGGTGCACCGCTTCAACAAGGCGCAGCAGGACGCCTTCCTGCCGCA
>CAZGTK010000521.1:0-2067 GCA_964528415.1 uncultured Burkholderiales bacterium
GCTACGACAAGGTGCTCGACCTCCAGAAGACGGTGGGCGCCACCGTGCAACGCGAGTTCGCGCGGCAGTTCGGCCTCGCGCTCGCAGCAGCAGTGAGGACGGCGCGATGAGCATGCTTGGGTCCTCCCACGCCCTAACCCACGAGGGTAATCGCGACCTCGATCGCTCTCTAGTCACAGCCTGTTCATAAGGGGGTTATGTGATTGATCTTTCAGCACAATTGAAGCAATCGGAGTTTGGCGAGATGGTCGGAATATCTCAGCCGGCGGTCTCCGATCTGCTCGGCCGCGCCGTGCTGACCGATGGCGCGAGCGGCGGCGAGTGGCTGAAGCAGTACTGCCGGCATCTGCGCGAGATCGCCGCCGGCCGCGCGACGAATGGCGACCTCGACCTCGCCACCGAGCGCGCCCGCCTGGCCAAAGAGCAGGCCGACAAGGTGGCCATGCAAAACGCCGAGCGCCGCGGCGAGCTCGCCCCAGTCGCCGCGATGGAGATGGTGCTCGCCAGCGTCGGCGCCAAGGTCGGCAAGATCCTCGACACCATCCCCGGCCTCGTGCGCCGCCGCGTGCCCGGCATCGGATCCGACGTGGTGGAAGCCATCGCCGCCGACATCGCCAAGTGCCGGAACATGGCCGCCGCGATGACGCTGGCCAGCCTCGATGCCGACGACGAAGCCGAAGCCGACCCACCGCAAGACGAAGCCGAGCCCGCCCCGATCCCGTGAGCGACCTTTCCGCCATCCACTCCGCCCTGCTCACCGAGGCCACGCCGCAGATCGCGGCGTCGCTCGAGCGCGGTCTGCGCGCCTGGGGCAGACCCGAGCCGCTGTCGCTTGAGGAGTGGTCGCGCCAGCACTTCTACCTCTCCGCCGAATCCAGCTACGTCGAGCAGGCCTGGACGCCCTGGCCGTTCCAGCGCGCCATCCTCGCCTGCATGTCCAACGACGACATCTTCGAGGTCACCTTCAAGAAGTCCGCCCGCGTCGGCTACACCAAGATGCTGCTGGCCTTCCTGCTCTACAACGCGCACCACCGCCGCCGCAACCAGATCCTGTGGCAGCCCACCGACGAAGACCGCGACGAGTTCGTGAAGACCGAGCTCGAGCCCGCGCTGCGCGACGTGAGCGCGATGCGCGAAGTCCTGCCCAGCGTCAATTCCCGCAGCAAGGACAACACGCTGCAGGCCAAGAAGTTCGTCGGCTCCGTGCTCCACACCAAGGGCGGCAAGGCCGCCAAGAACTACCGCCGCGTCTCGACCGACGTGGCCGTGTGGGACGAACTCAGCGCCTTCGACGGCGACATCGAAAAAGAAGGCGACCCCTTCACCATCGGCAGCAAGCGGGTCGAAGGCGCCACCTTCCCCAAGTGCATCGACGGAAGCACCCCCAAGCTCAAGGGCATGTGCCTCGTCGATGCCCGCTACACCGTCGCCGACGAGCGCATGACCTACCAAGTGCCGTGCCCGCACTGCGGCGAACACCACGCCATCACCTGGGGCGGCAAGGGCGAGCCGCACGGCTTCAAGTTCGACCGCGCCAACCCGGCAGGCGTGCAGCACCTGTGCCCGCACTGCGGCGCCCTCTACGGCCAGGCCGACTACCTGCGCGTGCAAGAGCAGGGCGTCTGGATCAACGAAGACGGCACCCTGTGGCTACACATGGACGGCCGCTTCACCCGCGCGGATGGCGCCCGCGCCGAAGCCCCGCGCCACATCGCCTTCCACGTCTGGACCGCCTACAGCCCCGCCGTGCCGTGGGCGCAGATCGTGCGCGAATTCATCGCTGCCCTCGACGCCATGGAGCAGGGCGACGACACCAAGATGAAGGCGTGGACCAACACCACGCGCGGCGAATGCTGGGAAGGCGAAATCGAGCGCACCGACGCCGAAGAACTCAAGCAGCGCGCCGAACCCTTCAAGCTCAAGACCCTGCCGCGCGACTGCCTGCTCCTGCTCTGCGGCTGCGACACCCAAGGCAACCGCATCGAGGCCCAAGTGTGGGGGATCGGCCTGGGTGGCCAGATGTGGACCATCGACCACCAGGTGTTCGTCGGCAACCCCGCGCAAGAC
>CAZGTK010000522.1:0-2067 GCA_964528415.1 uncultured Burkholderiales bacterium
CTGGCATCGCGGCCAGGACAACAAGTGGCAGCGCATGGACCACGGCGAAAGCGCCGACACGTTCCTGCTGCGGGACGGCTCCGGCGAGTGCGTCGTCGATCCGGAAGACGCCGAGATCATGACCCGCCACAAGCGCACCTGGCAGCAAGGTCGCTACCGCTATACGGAGTGGACCCTGATCGAGCGCGACCCGCTCTACGCGCTCGGCGAGTTCGTCACGATCTCGGCCCACGCCGAGCTCAACGCGCGCGAGGACGTCGCCGCCCTGCTGGCCGAGTGGAAGCGCGACCGCAAGAAGCTGCTGGAGCGGTTCGACGCCAACCGCGACGGGACCGTCGATCTCGACGAGTGGGAGGAAGCGCGCCGGCAGGCGAAGTCGGAGGTAGCGCGTCAGCACCGCGAGTTCCGGCTGGCCGGCAACGTCGCCCACGTGCTGCGCCGGCCGGCCGACGGCCGCCTGTTTCTGCTGACCAACGTCGAGCCGGCGCGCCTCGCGCGCCGCTACCGCTACTGGGCCTGGGCGCACCTGGCGGTGCTGCTGGCGGCCGCGGCGGGCTTCGCCCACGCCGCGCTTTACGGCCTGCCGCTGTGAGCGGCGCACCGGCTCAGGCCAGGTTGCGCATCTCCCGCAGCACGACGGACAGCATCGACAGGTCGGTCGACGAAACGCCCTGCAGCTCCGCCACCAGCTGCCGCAGCCGCTCCAGCGCCGCGGCGTTCTTCTCCTCCCAGACCGCCATCAGCGCGTCGCGCTCGGCGAGCTGGGGGCTTGCCTTCAGCACCACCGCGGTCAGTTCGCGAAGCTTCTCGGCCAGCTCGTCCCGCACGGACGCCCGTGCCAGCGTCTGCCAGTGCGAGTCGATCGCGAGCGCGCCGGCCTGCTCGCGCAGCCACGCCACCTGCAGCCGGCCCCACAACGCGAAGTAGACGTCCGCAACGCAACCCACCGGACGCTCCGTCGCGCGGGTGACCTCGGCGATGTCCAGCGCCGAGACCACGTATTCCGCGGCCGCCACCCGCTGCGCGAGCGGCGCCGGCACGCCGGAGGCAACGTGTCGCCCCGCCTCGTCGCGGAAGCGCCCGGCGTCGGGCTCCGGCAGCAGCGTCGTTAGCGCGGCCTCCAGCTCGGCCGCGGGGCCGCGGAAGCGTTCCGCCGTCGCCGCCAGGTCGCCGCCCGTGAGCCGGTGGCGCAGGAACCACAGGCTCGCGCGCACCAGCATGCGCCCGGCGCGCATCAGCATGGCGTTCTGGACGGCGTCGTCGACCCGGTGATCGAGCGCGTCGATGTCGTTCCAGAGCTGCGGCAGGCGGAACACCTCGCGCGCGAGGCCGTAGGCGCGCGCCGCTCCCGCCGGCCGCGCCCCCGCCTCCTCCATGAGCCGGTGCACGAAGGTGCTGCCGGCCCGATTGACGATCTCGTTCGCCATCACGGTGGCGACGATCTCGCGCCGCAGCGGGTGACGATCCATGACCGGCCGGAAGCGCTCGCGCAGCGGCACCGGGAAGTACTCCGCCAGCTCGACGCCGATCATGGGATCCTCGGCCACATCCGACGCGAGCAGGCCCTCGTAGAGCCAGATCTTCGCGTAGGCGAGCAGCACCGCGGCCTCCGGCGTCGTCAGCCCGGCGCGCGCCGCCCGCCGCGCGGCGAGCTCGTCCTCGTCCGGCAGGAATTCGATCGCGCGGTTCAGCCTGCCCTGCCGCTCGAGGAACCGCATGAAGCGCGCCTGCGCATCGAGCAGCTTGGCGCCCATGGAACGGTTGACCCCGAGCGCCTGGGCCTGCCGATAGTTGTCCGCCAGCACCAGCTGCGCGACCTCGTCGGTCATCTCGGTCAGCAGCCGGTTGCGCTGCTTCACGGTCATCTCGCCGTCCGCCACCACCGTGTCCAGCAGGATCTTGATGTTGACCTCGTGGTCGGAGCAGTCGACGCCGGCGGAGTTGTCGATGGCGTCCGTGTGGATCAGCCCGCCGGCGGCGGCGTACTCGATGCGGGCGCGCTGGGTGAAGCCCAGGTTGCCGCCCTCCCCCACCACCCGGCAGCGCAGCTCGCGCGCGTCGACGCGC
>CAZGTK010000523.1:0-2066 GCA_964528415.1 uncultured Burkholderiales bacterium
GCCCGGAGCCGGAGTCGAACCGGCACGGGCCGTCAGGCCCAAGGGATTTTAAGTCTTGAAATCAAGTGCTTGCGCGTTGTTGTGGTCTTTTGTGTTCAATAGCTTAAGTGTTGCGGGGCGCGGCTGAAATCGGCTGTTTCTGGCCCGCACTGTCCCACCAGTGCCCCACGGCCGGCAGGTCGCCGAAGCGCGCCGGGTCCTCCTGCGCGGCTTCCACCACCTGGCGCGCCCGCTCGTAGGTGCTGCCGGACAGGCCCACGGCGCGGGCGACGACGTCGCGGGTCTGCTGCCTTGCAGGTAAATTACCTGCAAGCGGCTCCTCTCCTCGTATCGCCGCGAGCCCCTTAGCTTTGCCGGCTGCTGCTCGCTCCTGCGCTCTCACGCGTTCGTGCTCCTCGATCAGGCGGCCGCGCCAGTTGCTCGGCCTTCTGCGCGATGTAGGCCTCGAACTTTTCTTCGGGAACGCGCGCCAGCTGCTCGCAGCGGTGCGCTTCGGTCTTGGTCAAGCCGGCGGATTTGAGGGCTTCGCGCTTCGTTCCATCGCTGGAACGATGCTGGTTCGCCCCTTGGCCACTTTCCAGCGCCGCGCTCAACTCCCCGATGCGGCGCCGCGCGCGCAACCGGATCCGGTCTCTTAGGACAGGTCCGCCACCGTTGACACGGTGACGGCGCGTTGAGTAACCCGACCGACGACAAGACGGCCGCCGGCGGCGCAGCCCGGGACCCGGTCGCGCAGCAGCCGAGCTTGCTTTCTCGCGAGGACTTCCATCAGCTCGGGCGTACGTGGCGCCTCCTGGTCAAACAGGCCTTCGTTGAACGGCGAAACGTAGGCGGGGCTCGCCTCCGTCTCGATGAAACCTCCGGCCGCCGTGTCCTGCTGCCAGACGCGCGCCACCATCCGCCGCGCTGCCGTCGACCAGCCGGCCAAGAGAATCGTCTCGCCCTCGATCGCCGCCATATCCAGGCGCCCGCAGGCCTGCAGCTCCTGCACCATCCTCCCGAAAATCCGCGGGAGCCAGGTCCTGAGCTCGGCGGCAAGGCGGTCGAAATCGCCGGCCAGCTGGACGCATTGCATCGCCACGATCGAGTAGAACAGGACCACGCCCCGACAGCCGAGGACCGCGTTGATGTGCGGCAGGACGATAAGCTTCGAGCACTCGTTGATTTCGCCCTCGTTCGTCACGACCTGCGTATCGGCGGCGACCAGGATCTCATCGGGTGAGGCCCACGCGTTGAGAATGCTCACCGGCGCCACCCTCCCGCCACCGCGCGCCCAGGCAGCGCCTGGTTAACCAAGGAAATCGCCAGGCTGGCGCCGGCAGTCAGCGCGAAGGTCGAAATGCTGAAGGCAAAGGCTGGGAGGATCGTCGTCGCGGCGGCGGCGCCGGCGATCACGGAACCGATCACGACAGCTGGCATGGTTCCTCCTCTCGCGACGCGGTGCGCCCGCGTCGGTCGGCCTGCTCGCTTGCATGGAGCCGCAGCAGCAGGCTGAGGTCGTAGTTGTCGATCTCGTAGCTGGCCGCGAGGCGGTGGAACTCCTCCTCGACCAACAGATCAACCTTGGCCGGTGAGACGTTGCCGAAGCCGAGCCCATCGAGGAGGTGCCGCTCAGCCTCCTTGCGCAGACGCGTGTACAGCTTGATCAGCTCAAAGATGTCCATTCCCGCTGTCCCCAACAACCAGGAACCTGAGGTCGGGAACTCGCGACACCCGCGATTCGGACACGATCTCGCGACCGGATTTCCGCCCCTCTTCGACGATCTGCTCGAGCCCGTCCCCGATTTGGCTCCGGTGTTTTTCCGAGAGAAGCATCCTCTCGGCGCGCCACAGCGTCGCGTCGCTGGAGTACAGGATCGCATCAACATTCCGGAGGTTGATCGCCGAGGCCTCCGCGTCCTGGCCCTCGAAGGGGATGCTGAGAAACGTGTCCGATCGCTTGATCTCGGACAATGCGCGCATGATGGCCTGCCCCTCGTGCAGATCCAGATACATGGTGTTGCCGCTCGTGAAGAAGAGCTTATAGCCGCCCTTGTCGCTCATCGAGGAAACCTCGCTTTCTGAAA
>CAZGTK010000524.1:0-2051 GCA_964528415.1 uncultured Burkholderiales bacterium
GCGCGCGTTCCTCGCGCATGAAGGCGGCGAGCTCTGCGAGGTCCATGTAGGCGTTGGTGACGACCAGTACGTCGACGATCGCCGTGACGCTCACGTCCCCCACCGGGCGTCACGCCTCCAGCACCTCAACCGTGACGCGGTCGCCGGCGCCGGCGCCCAGCAGGCCGGCCAGCTTGGCGGTGAGCACGAGCCCGTCGGGCGGCAGCGCCACGGCGTCGAGCCGCGCGTCGACGAGCTGGCGCAGATCGCCGCCCGGCACGAGACCGGTGATCTCGCCGCGGTGGCTGCGGTGCTCGTGCCGCAGCCTGACAGGCACCGAGCGGAACGGCTCGGCGCGCAGCACGCCCGGCATGCGCGCCAGCTCGAGAGCGGCAGCGTGCGAGGCGGGATCGTGGAACACGACGGTGACGTCGTCGCGCTGCACCAGCTCGAACTGCACGCGCATGAGGTAGGCCATCGCGTCGAACGAGTAGCCGCCGACGACGAGGATGCCGACCGCCAGCGCGATCCCCGTGAGCGAGGCGAGCGCCTTCCAGCGCCGGCGGACCAGGTTGCGCAGGATCATGCGCGCGGAGGCGGGCAGAACCCGGCGCAGCGCGGGGCCGTCCAGCACGCCGTGGCGGAAGCTCGCGGGCGCCTGCGGGCGCATCGCCTCGGCCGGCGGCAGCGCCACCGCGCGCGCGAGCGCCGTCAGCGCGCCGGCCACGGCCGCCAGGACGCCGATCCCGGCCGCCAGCACGAACACCGCCGGCGCGGGAGCGAAGGGCAGGTCCGGGAAGTGGTAATAGTCGCGATACAGCCGCGTGAGGGCGTCGCCGAGGTAGAGGCCCAGCGCCACGCCGGCGGCCCCGCCCAGCGCCACCACCGCCAGCGCCAGTTTCAGGTAGTGCAGGCCGACGGCGACGTTGCGGTAGCCGAACGCCTTCAGCAGCGCGATCTGGGGCCGCTGCATGGCGATGAGACGCGTCAGCACGATGTGCAGCAGGAATGCGGCGACGCCGAGGAAGATCGCCGGGACGTAGGTGGAGGTCACCCGGTTCTGCGCGATCTCGTCGGCGATGAAGCGGTGCGAGACCTGGTCCTCGCGGGCGTAGGCGCCGAGGCTGCCGTAGCGCTCGAGCAGCGCGTCGAGCTGCTGAATCACGTCCTTCGGGTCGGCATCGGCCGCCAGCGACAGCGCGACGTCGTTGAACGCGCCCTCCATGTCGAACGCCGGCCCAAGCACCTCGCGGCTCATCCACAGCACGCCGAAGCGGCGGTTGTCCGGGAAGATGGTGCCGCCGCCCACCTCGTAGATGAACTCCGGCGACAGCGCGATGCCGACGATGACGAGCTCCTTCCAGCGGCCGTTGACGATGGCGCCGATGCGGTCGCCGGGCGCAAGCCCGTTGGCCTGCGCGAACGCCTCGCTGGCGAGCACTTCGTCGCTGCGTCCCGGCTCGACGTAGCGGCCGCGGCGCAGGAAGATGTCGTTCAGCATCGGCCGCGCCTGCTCCGGGATCGACACCAGCCGCCCGGTGGCGGGCTCGTCGAGGCCGGGCACGTCCAGCGTGACCTCCATCACGACCCGCGTGCGCACCTCGCCGACGCCCGGGATCTCGCGGATGCGCTCGGCGAGCCGCTCGGGAGCGCGCTTGACGTTGACGAAGACGTCGGCGAAGCGGTACTCGCGGTAATAGCTCTGCTGCGCGCCGAGCAGCGAGTAGTAGGTCGCGCGCATGGCGACGAAGGAGGCCACCCCGCAGGCCACCACCAGCGCCACCGCTAGGGCCTGCCCGCGCAGGCTCCAGAGGTCGCGCGCCAGCATGCGGTTGAGCGCGCTCACCAGGAGAGCTCCGCGGGCGAGGCCCGGGTCGCGTTGCGCCTGACCTCGGCGATCTCGCCGCTGTGGATGCGCACCACCCGGTCGGCCATCGCGGCGATGGCGGCGTTGTGGGTGATGATGGCCGTGATGGTGCCGAGCTCCTAGTTCACGCGCGCCAGCACCTCCAGCACGACCTTGCCGGTGGCGTAGTCGAGCGCGCCGGTGGGCTCGTCGCACAGCAGCACGT
>CAZGTK010000525.1:0-2050 GCA_964528415.1 uncultured Burkholderiales bacterium
GTTCGGCGTCGGCCACGAATAGAGCTGGATGCGGTCGGGGTGGCGCGCGGGCCACTTCTTCGTGATCGGGAAGGAAGAGAGGTCGTTCATGGCTGGCTCTTGGACGGAGCCCCGAGGGTAGCGCAGCGCGTGCCGATCCCTCCGGGACAACCCTGCCGCCATGAAGTTCCGCCCGGGCGTGTAACCGATCGCCGCGCGCCGACGAACTAGGAGCCAGGTTGCACGACCTGGCCCGCCACCCGGGGCAGTGCGTCGCAACCCTTGCACGCGTTGCCAGGGGACGTGCCATGACCGCAGCCGACGGTTCCATCCATCCAATGTGGGTTCGCGCCACGCACTGGCTGAACGCGGTCGCGGTGGTCGTCCTCGTGGCGAGCGGCTGGCGCATCTACGACGCTGCGCCGTTCTTCGGGTTCACGATTCCCGCGCAGTTCACGCTCGGCGGCTGGCTGGCCGGCGCGATCCAGTGGCACTTCGCGGCGATGTGGCTGCTGGCGGCGAACGGTCTCGCGTACGTGCTGCTGAACCTGGCCACCGGGCGCGCCACGCGGCGGTTCCTGCCGCTGTCGCCGCGAGCGTTCGTGGCCGACCTCGCTTCGGCGCTGCGCGGCCGGCTCTCGCACGCCGACCCAGGGCGCTACAACGCGGTGCAGCGCGCCGCCTACCTGTTCGTGGTGCTCGACACGGTGCTGCTGGTGCTCTCGGGGCTGGTGCTCTGGAAGTCGGTGCAGTTCCCGCTGCTGCGCGAACTGCTCGGCGGCTACGAGGCCGCGCGGCGCGTGCACTTCGTGGCGATGGCCGCGCTGGTTGGATTCGCAGCAGCGCACCTGGCGATGGTCGCGCTGGTGCCGCGAACGCTGCGCGCGATGGTTCTCGGTCGCTGAACGCAAGGAGAGGATGATGAACCGGGCGCCGCTTCCGAAACCCGCCGTCGACGCCGACGCGGTCGTGAAGGATGCGCTGAGCCGCCTCGGGCAGCCGGCGCGCCGGCTGTTCCTGCGGCGCTCGCTGACGCTCGGCGGCCTGTCGCTGCTCACCGGCTGCGCGCTGGCCGACGGCAACGACGTCGAGGCCGCGCTCGCGCGCGTCTCGCGCTTCAACGACCGGGTCCAGGCGTGGCTGTTCGACCCGAAACGGCTCGCGCCGACCTATCCGGAATCGATGATCACGCGGCCATTCCCGTTCAACGCCTACTACGGCGAGGACGAGGTGCGCCGGGTCGACCGCGCCGGCTTCCGCCTCGAAGTCACCGGCCTGGTGGCGGACCGGCGCAGCTGGACGCTCGACGAGTTGCAGGCGCTGCCGCAGGTCGACCAGGTCACGCGCCACATCTGTGTCGAGGGGTGGAGTGCCATCGGCAAGTGGGGCGGCATTCCGTTCGCCGGCTTCCTGCGCCGCGTCGGGGCGGACACAAGCGCGAAGTACGTCGGCTTCGTCTGCGCGGACGACTACTACACGAGCATCGACATGGCGACGGCGCTACACCCGCAGACCCTGCTCGCGCTCACCTGGGACGGCCAGGCGCTGCCGGCGAAATACGGGTTCCCGATGAAGCTGCGGATGCCGACCAAGCTCGGCTACAAGAACCCGAAGCACGTGCGGGCGATCTTCGTGACCAACACCTACCCCGGCGGTTACTGGGAAGACCAGGGGTACAACTGGTTCGGTGGCAGCTGAATGCGATTCGGCTGCGCCGGAACTGCGGCATCGCTGCCGCACCTGTCTCCAACCCTCGAAGAGGAACTCACCATGATCAGGATCACCGCGGCGCTCGTTTCGATCGGTCTCGCCCTGGCCGGCGGCAGCGCCTGGGCCCAGGACGCGATGAAGAAGGACCCGATGGCGAAGGACGCCATGTCGAAGGACCCGATGGCCAAGGACGCGATGGCGAAGGATGCCATGAAGAAGGACGCCATGAAGAAGGACGCGATGGCGAAGGACGCCATGTCGAAGGACGGCATGGCCAAGGATGCGATGAAGAAGGACGAGATGAAGAAATAGGGCGCGGGGCGGGCGCGTCGCCGCCGCTCAGATCATCTCCAGCGGAACG
>CAZGTK010000526.1:0-2047 GCA_964528415.1 uncultured Burkholderiales bacterium
GCCCGCTCAGCGCGCCGGTGATGGCGCCGCTGACGACGCCCGCGGCGCCGGCGTGCAGCGGGGCCTCGTGCCGGTAGTTGCTGCGCAGGCGCTCGAGGATCGCGGCGCCCGCGCTGCCCTCGAGCTTGTGCAGCCCGATCAGCCGATCGGTGGTGGCGCGCACGCGCAGGTCGAGGCGCTCGGCCAGCGCGGCCATGGCGCGCTCCTGGTCCGTCGGCTCCCGCTTCGAGCCCACGCCCAGCAGGCGAAGCACCTGGCGCAGGCCCTCCTTCCAGGTCGGGCTGGTCAGCGATTCCTCGTCGCGCGCCGTCTCCGCGAGCTGCCCGGAAAGCGTCTGCATCGACGCCTCGAGCGTGCGCAGGCTGCGCGCGCGCCAGGCGGCGCGCAGTCGGTCGTACGCCGGCAGCTTCGCCTGCGGCAGCAGCGGGCGGATTCGCGCCAGCAGCTCCTCCTCCTGGACCCAGCAGCGCGCGAAGGCGTCGAGGCCGATGACGCCCTTGACGTGGTCGGCGCCGAGCAGGTGGGCGCGCCACGCCGCCTCGTCCGCCTGCTCGGCCGCGGGCTCCCGCGGCGGACCGAGCTGGTTCAGCAGCACCAGCGTCGGCTTGCCGATCCACGCCAGCACCTCCATCTCGAGCGCGACGTAGCCGGCTTCCGCCGGCTTCTCGGCCGCGTTGACGAGGTAGAGCACGACGTCGGCGTCGTCGCGCACGTTGCGCACCGCCTGCTGGCTGCACCAGAGGGCGCGCTTGGCGAAGCGGTCCCACACCTGCGAGAGCAGCCAGCCGACGGGATTGCCCGCGCCGCGCAGCCGCTTCGCCAGGCGCGCGGTGTCGCCAAAGCCGGGCGTATCCCACAGCAGCAGGCGGGCGCCTTCGACGGCGATCATCTCGTGCGCTTCGGCGATCTCGGTGACGTGGGGCTCGTCGCGGATCTCGCCGATGTCGCGCCGAAGCAGCGTGCGCGCGAGCGTCGTCTTGCCGACGTTGGTGTGGGAGATCAGGCTCAGGGTGACGGTGCCGGGGTCGCTCACGCCGCGCCCTCTGCCCCCGCGCTGACCACTTGCGCGCCGCTCAACTCGGCGAGCTGCCGCCAGGCGAACAGGCGCTCGCGCACGCGGCGCTCGGCGTCGGGCGCCGCGCCCAGCCGCTCGCGGTAGGGCAGCTCGTCCAGCAGCAGGACGAGCGGGCCCTTGCGGTCGGCCGCCCTGCGCGCCCGGGCGAGTCCCGCCAGCAGGACGCCGTGCACCTCGGCCTCGGGCGTCGTCGCCAGATTCGCGAGCACGGCGACGTGGTCGGCGTCCGCGACGGGCGCGGGCAGCGGGGCCGCCAGAAAGTCCTCCTCGCCGCCGTAGGCGAGCGGCGGCGCCGACGTGACCTTGAGCGTCTCGCCGAGCGCGTCGCCCAGCGCCCGTTCCAGCGCCGGGAGCCGCTCCGCGGAAGGCGCGGCGCTGTACGGCAGCAGCGCCAGCGTCGCGGTGCGGCCGAACGCGGCGGCGACGAGGCGCCGGTAGTAGGGATCCGAATAGTCCAGCGGAAAGTCGCTCGCCATCTGGCGGCCGCGCGCGGCGGTGTACGCAGCCAGCAGCAGCCGCGGGACGACGACGTAGATCGCAGCGGTGGCCGCGTACAGGTGAATCCACGGCGCGGCGTTCGCGCCGGGCTGGTCGGGGCCGAAACGCAGCGCGGCGATCTGCCCCGCGTCGGGCAAGGCAATGCCGGTCAACGCGGAGGCGGGGGCCAGCAGCGCCGCGAGCAACGCATGCACCGCGCCGGCGTCGAGAAAGGTGCTTTCCCAGCCGGCGCGGTACTCGAACACGAGGCCGCGCAGGTACATGCCCGCCACGGTCCCCAGCGCGAGCGCGGCGGCGGCCAGGTGGAAGGCGGTCTTGGCGCGCGCGACGAGGATCGGCCGCGACGCCTGCAGCCATGCGCGAACGAAGCGCTCGCCGGTGGCCGCGGCGACGGCTTCGGGCGGCCCGCCCATCGGCAGGTGGCGGGCGAGGCCCGCCGTTGCGCGCTCGCGCGCGCGGGCGAGCCAGCCGACC
>CAZGTK010000527.1:0-2047 GCA_964528415.1 uncultured Burkholderiales bacterium
TAAGCCTTACGACAAGTTCGTCGTGGAGCAGCTTGCCGGCGACGAGCTGCCGAGGCGCACCGCCGACCAGCACGCGAACCGCACGCCGCCCCGTCGCCGGACGGCCGCGACGTCGACGTGCGCATCGGCACCGTCGAGATCGAGTTCCGCGCGCCGCCGCCGACACCTCCCGCGCCCGCGCGACCGGCCGCCGAGCCGGCGCCGCGCGCCACGCCGCCGCGCTTCTCGCCGAGCCGGCATTACCTGCGCGGGAGCTGACGCCGTGCCGCTCGCGGACACCCCCGAAGCGATCGGCGCCGTCACCGACCTGGTGCGCGGCCGGCTCAGCGCGCGGCTGAACAGCCTCAACGTTTCCGTCGGCCGGCCCCAGGCCGCGGCCACCGCCGGCACCGGCCCGAAGCTCAACCTGTTCCTGTACCGCATCGCCATGGACGGCCACCTGCGCAACACGCCGCTCGACGAGGGTCAGCCGGCGCCGCTGTGGATGGTCCTGCACTACCTGCTCACCGCATTCGACACCGGGCGCGACAGCGACTCGATCGCGGCCCACCGGCTGCTGGGCCGCGGCCTCGCGGCGCTGCACGAGATCAACTTCCTGCGCCCGCCGGTGACCGCGACCGCGCTCACCGACAACCCGGAACCGCTCAAGATCACCTTCGACGAGGCCGACGCCGATCTGCTTTCCAAGCTCATGCAGGGCAGCGAGGAGCAGTACCGCGTCTCGGCGGCGTTCCAGGTGCGACCGGTGCTGATCGCCCCCGACGCCACGCCGTCGTACGCGCCCCTCGTTCTCTCGGTCGGCCCGCCGGCGACGCCGGGCGTCGTGGTGCTGCCGACGCTGGGCGCAGTGCTGGACGCGCTCGAGCCCGAGCGCTTCGAGGCGGGCGCGACGCTGACGCTCGCCGGCACCGACCTTGCCGGCTACACCGAGGTGTGGATCGGCGACCAGAGCTTCCCGGCGCTGCCCGGCCCCGACCGCACGCTGACCGCCACCGTGCCGCTCGCCACCACGCTCGCGGCGCGTGCCTACCCGGTGTGCGTCGCGCGCGTGCTGCCGAGCGGACGGCGCGTGTCCAGCAACGCGGTGCTGGGACGTCTCGTGCCGACGGTCACCGGCGCCGTCGTCGTCGGCGCGCTGGCCAACGCCGGCACCGTCGCCAACCCGCTCATGCACGGCACGCTCACGCTCAGCGGCCGCCGGCTCGGCGGCCCCGACGACGCGATCTTCGTCACGTTCTATCTCGACGGCGCATCACGCCTGATGCTGGAGGTGACGGGCACCGCGGCGCAGACCTCGCTCAGCGTGACCGTGCCGGCCGCCGACGCGCTGCCGCCGGGCCAGTACCGCATCATCCTGCGCGTCAACGGCGAGCAGGCGGCCAACTCCCCGCAGGTGAACTGGACATGATCCGCGCCGCCGCCGCGGCGAGCGCCGCGCCCTCCCTGAACCCCGACCTCGCCGTGCGCGACCCGCTCGCCGCCTGGTGGCTGAACCAGGTGACGCTGCGGCTGCGGCGCGAGGTGTGCTGGAGCCGGCATCAGCGCGGCGAAGGTCCGGCCGACGGCGCAGCGCTGCCGCCCGCCGGCGATGCCGCGCAGGAGAGCCTCGACCTCACCCGCTACCGCGACGAGAAGCGCGCGTTTTTCACCGGCGACGTCACCGCGCGCTATCTCTCCGAGCGCCTCGCCGAAACGCCGCCGCCGGCGCGCGGCGAGAGCGACGGCGGCTTCGCCCGCGCGGCCGAGGCGCTCGGACTCGATCCCGCGGCGCAGTTCGTCCTCGCGCTCGCCCTCGCCGCGCGGCTCGACGCCGCGCTGGGGCCGGTGTTTGCGTCCTGCCAGAACGATGCCGGGCGGCCGTTCCCGACGCTGGCGCTGGCGCAGCGCCTGTGGGACGACCCGCTCGCGGTCGCGGCGTGCGCGGACCCCGCGCCCGCGCTTTTCCGCTTCGGCCTCGTTTCCCAGCCGCCGGCGCCGGGACTCGATTGGCTGCAGCCGCTCGAGATGGCGAGCGCCGTCGCGCGCGCGCTGCTCACGGCCCCGCCGC
>CAZGTK010000528.1:0-2041 GCA_964528415.1 uncultured Burkholderiales bacterium
CTCTCGGACCCAATCGCCGCGGTCGCGGCCACGCGGAATGATGAGATAGGTTCTAATCCGCCGACGGAAGCGCGCGCCAGCCGACGGCGGCCGGGCGCCGGAGCCCGCGGGGTTTTTGGCATAATCGCGCCTTCATCGGCACGACAGGACGACATGAGCTCTACCGCCGCAGCGACGCGCTGGCGAGCCCGCCTCGCCGGCACGGCGGGCGGGTTTCGCGGCTGGCTCACCGACCGGGGCTCGCTGACCGCGCGCATCCGCGCCGGCTGTGCCGCGTTCGCGGTCCGTCCGGTGCGGCAGGCCCTGGGCCGGCCGTTCGGCGACGAGCTCGACTGCCTTGGCGTGCAGCGCGGCGAGATTTCCATGATCCGCGAGGTGTATCTCTATTGCGGCGAGCGCCCGGTGGTGTTCGCCCATTCCGTGGTGGCGCGCGCGGACCTGCGCGGCGCCTGGCGCTCGGTGGTCGGCCTCGGCAGCCGGCCGCTGGGCCACGCCCTGTTCTCGAATCCGCGCGTCGAGCGCGCGCCGCTCGCGTTCCGGCGGCTCACGCCGCGCGATCGCCTGTTCCAGCGCGCCGTCGCCGCGCTGCCCGCCGCGCCCGCCGAGCTGTGGGCGCGCCGCTCGCTGTTCCGGCTGCGCGGGCGCCCGCTGCTGGTGACCGAAGTGTTCCTGCCGGGGCTGCTGGAGGCGGTGAAGTGACGCTGGCCGGGCGGCTCAGCGCCTACGTGCGCCTGGTTCGGCTCGACCGCCCGATCGGCATCCTGCTGCTGCTGTGGCCGACGCTGTGGGGGCTGTGGCTTTCCAGCGGCGGCCGGCCCGACCTCGAGGTGCTCGCGGTGTTCGTGCTCGGCACGGTGCTGATGCGCTCGGCCGGGTGCGCGATCAACGATTTCGCCGACCGCGAAATCGATCCGCACGTCGCGCGGACCCGGGCGCGGCCGCTGGCGACCGGCCAGATCGCGCCGGCCGAGGCGGTGGCGGTGGCGATGGCGCTGGCGTTCATCGCCTTCCTGCTGGTGCTACGGCTTAACTGGCTCACCGTGGCAATGTCGGTGCCGGCGGTGATCCTGGCGGCCGTGTACCCGTTCACCAAGCGCTTCTTCGCGATGCCGCAGGCGGTTCTCGGCATCGCCTTCGGCTTCGGCATCCCGATGGCCTACGCGGCGCATCTCGGCCACGTGCCGCTCGAGGCCTGGGTACTGCTCGTGGCGAACGCGTTCTGGGCGATCGCCTACGATACCGAGTACGCGATGGTGGATCGCCCCGACGACCTCAGGATCGGCATCAAGACCTCGGCCATCACGCTGGGCCGGCTCGACGTCGCCGGCGTCATGGTCTCGCACGCGGTGTTCCTCGCGATCCTGGCCGGCGTCGGCATCTCGAAGCAGCTGACGGCGCCGTACTTCGTCGGCCTCGCGGTTGCGGTGGGGCTGGTGCTGTACCAGTACACGCTGATCCGCGACCGCGACACGGCTGCCTGCTTCAAGGCCTTTCTGCACAATAACTGGGTCGGCGGCGCGATTTTCGCCGGCATCGTCGCCGGCTACGGCCTGGCGTGACCGGGGGGACGGCATGAAATACCGCGACCTGCGCGACTTCATCGACCAGCTGGAGCGCCGCGGCGAGCTGAAGCGCGTCGGCGTCGAGGTCGATCCGCGCCTCGAGATGACCGAGATCTGCGACCGCGTGCTCAAGGCCGGCGGGCCCGCGGTGCTGTTCGAGAAGCCCAAGGGCCACGCGATGCCCGTGCTCGGCAACCTCTTCGGCACGCCGCTGCGCGTGGCGATGGGCATGGGCGCGGACTCGGTGATGGCGCTGCGCGAGATCGGCCAGCTGCTCTCGTATCTCAAGGAGCCCGAGCCGCCGAAAGGCTTCCGTGACGCGCTCGAGAAGCTTCCGATGCTGAAGCAGGTGCTGGCGATGGCGCCGAAGGAAGTGAGCGGCGCGCCGTGCCAGCAGGTCGTCTGGGAAGGTCAGGAGGTGGATCTCGCGCGGCTCCCGGTGCAGACCTGCTGGCCGGGCGACGCAGGCCCGCTCATCA
>CAZGTK010000529.1:0-2036 GCA_964528415.1 uncultured Burkholderiales bacterium
ACCCTCGTCGACGATGGTATAGATCATGGCGTTGAGGAGCGCCACGTCGGTGTCCGGCTTGAACTGCAGGAAATACGTGGCGTGGCGGGCCAGCTCGGTCTTGCGCGGATCGGCGACGATCAGCTTGACGCCCTGCTTGGCGGCATTCTTGATCCAGGTGGCCGCCACCGGATGGTTAACCGTCGGGTTGGCGCCGATCACGATCACCACCTCGGCGTTGAGCACGTCGCTCACCTGGTTCGACACCGCGCCGGAGCCGATGCCTTCCAGCAGCGCCGCCACGCTGGAGGCATGGCACAGCCGGGTGCAATGGTCGACGTTGTTGCTGCCGAAGCCGGTGCGCACCAGCTTCTGGAACAGATAGGCCTCCTCGTTGGAACCCTTGGCCGAGCCGAAGCCGGCCAGCGCCGTGGGCCCCAGCCGGTCGCGAATGTCGCGCAGCTTGCCGGCCGCGAGGTCCAGCGCTTCTTCCCACGTCGCCTCGCGGAACGCCTCGCGCCAGTTTTCCGGGTCCATGACGAAGTCCGCCGACTTCGGCACCCCCGGCTTGCGCACCAGCGGCGTGGTCAACCGCTGCCGGTGATGCACGTAGTCGAAGCCGTAGCGACCCTTCACGCACAGGCGCTTGTGATTGGCGGGGCCGTCGCGGCCGGTCACGTACTGGATCTTGTTGTCCTTGACGTGGTAGGTGAGCAGGCAGCCCACGCCGCAGTAAGGACACACGGAGTCCACCGTCTTGTCCGCCTGCCGCAGGCCGGCGTCGCGGGCGGGCATCAGCGCCCCGGTCGGACACGCCTGCACGCACTCGCCGCAGGCAACGCAGGTGCTCGCGCCCATCGGGTCGTCGAAGTCGAACACGATCTTGGAATGGTCGCCGCGGAAGGCGTAGCCGATGACGTCGTTGACCTGCTCCTCGCGGCAGGCGCGCAGGCAGCGCGTGCACTGGATGCAGGCATCGAGCCGCACTGCCATCGCCGGGTGCGAAAGATCCGGCGCCACGCGGGCGCGGGCCTCGAAGCGCGGCTGGCCGACCGCGAGTTTCTGCGCCCACTGGTCTAGCTCGTTCGCGAGCGTGTACTCGTCCTGCGGCATGTCCGCGAGCAGCAGTTCGAGCACCATCTTCTGCGAATGCCGCGCCCGCTCGCCCGTGCTCGAGACTTCCATGCCGGCCTTCGGCGCCCGGCAGCACGAGGGCGCCAGAACGCGCTCGCCCTTGATCTCGACCACGCAGGCGCGGCAGTTGCCGTCGGGACGCAGGCCTTCCTTGTAGCAGAGGTGCGGAATCTCGACGCCGTAGCGCTTGGCCGTCTGCAGGATCGTCTCGTTGCTGTAGCCCGTCACCGGCCTGCCGTCGAGGGTGAACTCGACGGCCTCGGGCCGGATCTCCAGGTCGCTCATCTTCATCGGCTCTACCTCGCTTGCGTTTCACCGAGGCGACGCATCACGCGTCGATCTCGTGGCGGAAGAATTTGATCACGCTGCGCACCGGGTTCGGCGCCGCCTGGCCGAGGCCGCAGATCGACGCGTCGGACATGGCGCGCGACAGTTCGTCCAGCAGCGGCACGTCCCACGCCGGCTTCTCGAGCAGCGTGAGCGCCTTGGCCGTGCCGACGCGGCACGGCGTGCACTGGCCGCAGGATTCGTGCTTGAAGAAGCCCATCAGGTTGCGCGCCGCGTCGCGCGCCTTGTCGCGGTCGGACAGGATGACGACCGCCATCGACCCGACGAAGCAGCCGTGGCTCTCGAGCGTGCCGAAATCGAGCGGGATGTCCCCCATCGACGCCGGCAGGATGCCGCCGGACGCGCCGCCCGGCAGGTAGCCGTAAAAGGCGTGGCCGTCCTGCATGCCGCCGCAGTGCTCGTCGATGAGCTCGCGCACGGTGATGCCCGCCGGCGCCAGCTTGACGCCGGGCTGCTTGACGCGCCCGCTGACCGAGAACGAGCGCAGGCCGGTGCGTCCGTGGCGGCCGTGCGACGTGTACCAGGCGACGCCCTTCTCCAGGATGTCGCGGACCCAGTAAAGCGTCTCGAAGTTG
>CAZGTK010000530.1:0-2027 GCA_964528415.1 uncultured Burkholderiales bacterium
GGGCGTCTCCGGCGGGATCGACTCCGCGCTCACGCTGTGCATCGCCGCCGATGCCCTCGGCCCCGAGCGCGTGCGCGCGGTCATGATGCCGTCGCAATACACCGCCGACATGAGCGTCACCGACGCCGAGGCGCTGGCGCGCAACCTGGGCGTGCGCTACGACGAGTTCAACATCAAGAGCGTCTACGACGCCTACCTGCGCCTGCTGGCGCGCGAATTCGACGACCTGCCTTTCGACACCGCCGAGGAGAACCTGCAGTCGCGCATCCGCGGCATGCTGCTGATGGCACTGTCCAACAAGTACGGATCCATCGTGCTCACCACCGGCAACAAATCGGAGATGGCGGTGGGCTACGCGACGCTCTACGGCGACATGGCCGGCGGCTTCGCGGTGCTGAAGGACATCAGCAAGACGCTGGTCTACCGGCTGGCGCGGCATCGCAACGGGCTCGCGCCCGTGATCCCCGAGCGGATCCTGACGCGGGCGCCGTCGGCCGAGCTGCGCCCGGACCAGCGCGACGAGGACTCGCTGCCGCCCTACGACACGCTGGACGCCATCGTCGAAGCCTACATGGAGCAGGACCGCTCGGTGCCGGAGATCGTCGCGGCGGGCTTCGACGCCGCCACCGTGCGCAACGTGGTGGGCCTGATCCAGCGCAACGAGTACAAGCGCCGCCAGGCGCCGGTGGGCATCCGCATCACCCAGCGCGGCTTCGGCAAGGACTGGCGCTATCCGATCACCAGCCGCTACCAGGACGACTTCTGACGCAGCGGGGGATCACAGCCTTCACCGCAGAGGCGCGGAGGCCCAGGGGCATCAAGCCGGTTCAAACGCGGCGGCGCGGTGGACCGATGACGTTTATCTCAGCGCCCTCTGCGCCTCTGCGGTGGACGTGGAATCGGGTTTCTCTAAAGCGCGCAACACGCCAAACGGGAGGTGGTGATGAAAAAGATCGAAGCTGTGATCAAGCCGTTCAAGCTGGACGAGGTGCGCGAGGCGCTGTCCGCCATCGGCGTCGCCGGGCTGACGGTGACCGAGGTCAAGGGCTTCGGCCGGCAGAAGGGGCACACCGAGCTCTACCGCGGCGCGGAGTACATCGTCGACTTCCTGCCGAAGGTGAAGCTGGAGGTGGTGCTGGCGGACGGGCTGGTGGACCAGGCGATCGAGGCGATCCAGACCGCCGCGCGGACCGGCAAGATCGGCGACGGCAAGATCTTCGTCACGCCGGTGGAGCAGGTGGTGCGCATCCGCACGGGCGAGCGCGACGAGCAGGCGATTTAGCGGGCAATCGGCGATGGGTAATGGGTAATGCGTTATGGGTAAGGGCGAACACCAGCCACCCCCCGTTCACCCATCACGCGTTCCCCATCACCCTTTGAGCAGTACCACCACGGCGCCGGTGCCGCCGTCGGCCGGCCGCGCGGGCGTGAACGCCAGCACCTCGTCGCGCTGCATCAGCCAGTGGCGCACCTTCACCTTGAGCACGGGCTCCTTGTTGGGCGAGCCGAGGCCCTTGCCGTGGACGATCCGCACGCAACGGTAACCGCGGCCGCGGGCGTTACGCAGGAACTCGGCGGTGCGGTGGCGGGCGGTTTCCCGCGTCATGCCGTGCAGGTCCACTTCGTCCTGGATCACCCAGCGCCCGCGGCGCAGTTGCCGCAGCAGCTGGCGTGACAGGCCGGGACGCACGAAGGACATCTCGCCGTCGGCCTCGATGGTGGCCTCCCACGAGTCGCCCGAGAGCGATTCCACCAGCACCTCGCGCTCGTCGTTGAGGGTCTGCTGCGGGACCGGCGCCGGACGCTGCGGCGCATGCTGGACGCGATCGGGCGCGGCGATGCGCGCCACGTCCTGCATCGCGTCGCGGAACGCCTCGAGGTCGGATTCCGAAATGGCGGGGCGCGTCTTCGCCCCGGGGACGCGCCGCCGCACGGATCGTTCCTCCGGGGCTTAGTCCAGCGACTCCAGGTAGCGCTGGGCGTCCAGCGCCGCCATGCAGCCGGTGCCGGCGCTGGTGATGGCCTGG
>CAZGTK010000531.1:0-2013 GCA_964528415.1 uncultured Burkholderiales bacterium
GAGTGCCTGATCCTCACCATGCGCACCAACCAGAAGTACTTCCCGCTGTTCGACGCGGGCGGCAAGCTGACCGAGAACTTCCTGGTGGTGTCGAACATGGCGGTCGCCGACCCGGCCAACATCGTCGACGGCAACCGCCGAGTCGTGCGCCCAAGGCTCGCCGACGCCCGCTTCTTCTACGACACCGACCGCAAGGAGCGGCTGGAAGCGCGCGTGCCGCGGCTCGCCCAGGTCGTCTACCACAACCGGCTGGGCAGCCAGCTCCAGCGCGTGGAGCGGATCCAGAAGCTCGCCGGCGAGATCGCCGGCATGCTGGGCGCCGACCAGGCGGCCGCCGAGCGCGCCGCGCGGCTCGCCAAGGCCGACCTGGTGACCGGCATGGTGGGCGAGTTCCCCGAGTTGCAGGGCATCATGGGCCGTTACTACGCGCAGCACGACGGCGAGCCGGCGGTGGTGGCGGACGCCATCGAGCAGCATTACTGGCCGCGCTTCGCCAACGACCGCCTGCCGCAGGGCAACGTCGCCGCCGCGGTGGCCCTGGCCGACAAGCTGGACACCCTGGTCGGCATCTTCGGTATCGGCCTGCAGCCGACCGGCGACAAGGACCCCTACGCGCTGCGCCGCGCGGCGGTGGGCGCGCTGCGCATTCTGTCGGAGGGCCGGCTTCCGCTCGAGCTGCCGCAGCTGCTGCAGGTCGCGCAGAACCTGTTTCCGCGCGAGACGGTGGCGGACAGCGTCACCGTCGACGTCTACGAGTTCATGCTGGAACGGCTGCGCCAGTATCTGCGCGGCCGGGACTACGGCATCGACGAGGTGGAGGCGGTGGTGAGCCAGCGCCCGGCGCGGATCGACCTCGTCGCGCCCCGCATCGAGGCGGTGCGGGCGTTCCGCGCGCTGCCGGAGGCTGCGAGCCTCTCCGCCGCCAACAAGCGCATCCAGAACATCCTCAAGAAAGCCGACGCGGCGACGGCCGAGCCCGATCTCGCGCTGATGCAGGAAGCGGCGGAGAAGAACCTGTTCGCGGCGACCGCGAAGCTGGCGCCGGTGGTGGACACGCTGCTCGCCAGCGGCGATTACACCGACGCACTGTGCGCGCTGGCGCAGGTGCGCGGCGAGGTCGACGCGTTCTTCGACCAGGTGATGGTGATGACCGACGAGCCGCTGATCCGCGCCAACCGCCTCGCGCTGCTCCGGCAGCTCGGCGGCATGATGAACCGCGTGGCGGACATCGCCAAGCTGGCATAATTAACCCGCTGCCATGCCCGAATCCGCCCGCCAGAAGCTCGTCATCCTCGACCGCGACGGCGTCATCAATTTCGACAGCGCCAATTACATCAAGTCGCCGGACGAGTGGCGGCCGCTGCCGGGCAGCCTCGAGGCGATCGCGCGCCTGACCCAGGCCGGCTACCGCGTCGTCGTCGCCACCAACCAGGCTGGCGTCGGCCGCGGCCTTTTCGAAATGGCCACGCTGAACGCGATCCACGACAAGCTGCACCGCGCGGTGGCCGCCGCCGGCGGGCGCATCGACGCGCTGTTCTTCTGCCCCCACACCGCCGAGGCCGACTGCGCCTGCAGGAAGCCGAAGCCGGGCATGCTGCAGGAGATCGCCGCGCGTTACGGCACCGACCTCAAGGACGTGCCGGCCATCGGCGATTCGCTGCGCGACCTGGAGTCGGCGGTGGCCGTCGGCGCGCGGCCGATCCTGGTGCTGACCGGCAAGGGCGAGAAGACGCGCGAGGACGGCGGCCTGCCCCGGCGCACCGAGGTCTACGCCGACCTGGCCGAGGCGGTCAGCCGCCTGCTGGCCGCCTGAGGCGCCGCGCGCGAGGCATGGACGCGCTGCGCTCGGCGCTGTTCCTGCTGGTGCAGCTGGTGACGACGCCGGTGTTCGCCGTCATCGCGCTGCTCACCTTTCCGTTGCCGCGGGCGACGCGCCACTGGATCATCGGCCGCTGGTCGTTCCTGACGCTGTTCTTCGTGCGTCACATCCTCGGCATCGACTATCGCGTGCTC
>CAZGTK010000532.1:0-2013 GCA_964528415.1 uncultured Burkholderiales bacterium
TGTCCGAGGGACAGATGTCGACGCAGTGTCCGCATCCGTCGCACCTCGTCATGTAGACGAAGGTAGGCATTGGTCCGGCTCCTTGATTCGTTTCGCTGGAAGCTGCGCCCGGTCTGCTAGTAGTGGCGGGGCGCTTCGCGCTTGATGCCGAGACCCATGTCCATCGGGGCGCCCTGCAACAGCTCCATCGAATGCCGCCTCTGCTGCTCGGGGTCGTCGCGCGTCTGCGTGGGCAGATTCTCGGCCGTGCCGTTGGCGCGGGACACCCGCTTCTCGAACGCCGCCGCGGGCTTGAAGAACATGTGCGCGAACTTGGACCACGGCACGCCGGCGAACAGCACCGTGGTGGCGAGGATGTAGAGGCCGAACACCGTGGCCGACGCCGCGCTGCCGCGCGCCTGCAGGAACGCCCAGATAAGGCCGAGCGTCGCGCTGGCGAGCATCGACAGGACGAAGAGATCGGCGCGCACGACGCGGAACGGCGAGTTGCCCTCGGCGGCGACGTCCACGCGGATGAAGAACCAGAACCAGTAGCCGCCGACGCAGACCATCAAGCCGCCGAGCCACCAGAGCTGCGCCCAGAGCGCGCCCGCCGCGGCGTTGAATACCAGCACGACGGTGGCGAGGACGTAGAGCACGAAGCCGTACATGCCGAGCAGGTGCGCGATGCGCCGGCGCGGGTTGCAGAACTCGCCCGAGGCCAGCACGTCGACGACCGCGGTCTGCACGGCGATCGAGACGAGCGCGCCGCCGCCCACCGGCTTCGCGCCCTTCGCCTTCGACCGGCGCCAGTTCTCGAAGAAGTACCTGGCGCTGCCCTTGTGCACGACGTCGAAGATCGTCCCGGCGAGGACCAGCAGGATCATGAGGACGACGTACGTCTGCATCGCCGCGGGCGCGAGCCCGAGCTGGGCGAACGGATTCACTGAGAACATCGTGTCCCTCCCTTGGACCGCGACAATTGTAAGGGGGGCGCCGCGCGGCGGGCGCTTGAATGGCGCTATGCCGCCATAGAAAAAACTTCGAAGCGCATCGCCGCGAGGTCGCCGAGCACCCAGGTGGCGGGCGCCGCCAGGCCGGCCACGGTCCCGGGGTTCACCAGCCAGGTCCGGCCGCCCCGGACGTTGGCCACCTGCGCGACGCCGGCCGCGTGCGAGTGGCCGCAGCAGACGAGGTCCCAGTCCCCGGTGCAGGCGAAGGCGTGGCCGTACTCCGGGTAGTGGACGACGAACACCCGCCGTCCGCCGAGCTCGAGCCGGGCGTCCGCCCCGTGGTACTGGAGCCGCCCGCCGCTCTCGCGCGCCCAGCGCGCGAGCGACACCGGGTCGCCGAGGTTGTTGCCGTGGATCACGTGCATCGGCAGGCCGGCGGCGAGCGCCGCGCGCAGCGTCTGCGTGCCGATCAGGTCGCCACAGTGGAGCACCGCCTGCGCGCCGGCGGCCCTGCCGGCCTCGACTGCGGCGGCGAGCGGGTCGGCGCGGTCGTGGCTGTCGGAGACGATGCAGATTTTCATGCGCGCGATCTTAGCTTAACGACGCGCTCATAAGTGAAGACTCCCGACTTGTTTATGGCAGGATACAAACGAATCGTTGGCCCCGATCGGACAAGCGACGGACAATCGTGGCCCGCACAGCGGCTGTCCGCCCCTTGTCCGCCGACGAGATCAAGACCACCACGTGCTACATGTGCGCGTGCCGCTGCGGCATCCGCGTGCATCTGCGCGACGGCGCGGTGCGCTACATCGACGGCAACCCCGCCCACCCGCTCAACCAGGGCGTGATCTGCGCCAAGGGCGCCTCGGGGATCATGAAGCAGTACTCTCCCGCGCGGCTCACCCGGCCCCTGCGGCGCAAGCCCGGGGCGGCGCGCGGGGAGGGCGCGTTCGACGAGATCGGCTGGGACGAGGCGTACCGGATCCTGGCCGAGCGCCTCGCGCGCATCCGGGCCAACGACCCGAAGAAGTTCGCGCTCTTCACCGGCCGCGACCAGATGCAGGCGCTCACCGGCCTCTTC
>CAZGTK010000533.1:0-2009 GCA_964528415.1 uncultured Burkholderiales bacterium
GTCGCAGGCCGAGGTGCCGTCGGTGGCGGGCCGCGTGACCGCCGCCGCGCCGGCGACGCTGCCGGCGAACGCCGAGCTCATCGTGCGCGTCTACGACGTGTCGAAAATGGACGCGCCGGCCAAGCTGATGGGCGAGCAGCGCCAGCCGGTCGCCGCGCTGCCGATCGCCTTCCAGGTGTTCTACGACCCGGCGATGATCCTGCCGCCCCATACCTACGCGGCGAGCGCGCGCATCGAGGCGGGCGGCAAGCTGCTCTACATCAACACCCGCACCTACGCCGTCATCACGCGCGACCATCCGACGCGCGTCGACATCGAGGTGGAGCCGGTGGCGCGGCGGAACTGACCCGGTGAGCGAACGCCCGGCGCGCACCTTCGGCGGTCAGCTCGCGCGGCTCGCCGCGCACATCCTCATCGGGCTGATCGTGCTCGCGCTCGTGCTCACGCTGGCCGCGTGGTGGCTGCGATCGAGCTACGAGCGCGGCGCGGCCGACTCGGCGTTTGTCTCCAGGCTCGAGCAGATCGACCGCGGCGCGGAGCCGGCCGCGCTGTACGCGGAGCTCAACAACGGCCTGCGGCGCGTGAGCGCGGACGACGCCGAGCTCACGCTGTTCTGGCTGGAGAGCCGCCGCCACCGCGGCGACATCCCGGCGCTCTACTTCATGGCCGCCTACGCCGAGGCGGCCGGCTGGCGCGACCGCGCGCTGGAATACCTGGCGGCGGCGCGGCTCACCGCCCGCGTCGACGCCCTCGCCTGCCCGGGCGGCGACGCCGTCATCGACCGGGTCGAGCGCGACCTCGGGCTCGGGCCGGCGGTCGCGCTGCTCGCCGGCGACGCCGACGCGCGCGACCGCGCGATCCGCTGGGCGCTCGACTACGATACCGCCAACTGGCCGCGAACGCCGCCGGTCTGGCTCTGCGGCACCGGCGCCGCCGCGCCGGCGGCGCCGACTGCCCGAACCGGCTTGCGCGCGGAGTTCGAGCGCGGCTTCGCCCGCCGCTGACGCCCATGGAAGGGTTCGCCGTGTTCAGCCACCACCTGGAGAGCTCGATCGCGTTCGTCGCCGTCGCGCTCGCGTTCGTCGCGCTGCTGGCGCTGTTCCTCGCGCTGGCGGCCATCTTTCGCCGGCGGCCGCTGCGCGCGTTCACCGGGCTGCTCGCCTCACTGCTGCTGTTCGCGGCGGCCGGCCTGCTCGGCGCGCTGACGGTCGCGACCATCGGCTACCAGGCGCTCACGCGCGAGGAGACCGCGGCGCTGATCGCGGTGACGCCGACGGCGCCGCAGCGCTTCGAGGCGTGGGTGCGCTTCCCGGACGGCTCCGAGCGGCGCTTCGAGCTGGCCGGCGACGAGGTCTACGTCGACGCCCACATCCTCAAATGGTCGCCCACGGCCAACCTGTTCGGCCTGCACACGGCCTACGAGCTCTCCCGCATCGCCGGCCGCTACCACAAGCTCGAGGACGAGCAGCGCGCGCCGCGCACGGTGTACTCGCTGGCCGCCGACAAGCCCATCGACCTGTTCCGCCTGCGCCAGCGCTACCCGTTCCTGGCGCCGCTGGTGGACGCGCAGTACGGCTCGGCGACGTTCGTCATGGCGGACCGGCCGGCGCAGTTCGAGCTGAAGGTCTCCACCACCGGCCTGCTGATCCGCGAGGCGCCGATGTTCGGCAACCAGCCGGCGCCGAAGCGCTAGGACGACGTGAGCGATCCGGCGCGCGTCGCGCTCGTCACCGGGTCCGCCCAGGGCATCGGCCGCGGCATCGCCGAGCTGCTCGTCGCGCGCGGCTACGCCGTCGTCGTCGCCGACGTCGACCGCGAAGCCGGCGAGGCGGCCGCGGCGGCATTGGGCGCGCGCGGCCGCGCCGTGTTCGTCGAGACCGACGTCGCCGACGAGCCGGCGGTCGCCGCCTGCGTCGCCACCGCGATGCGCTCGTTCGGCCGCCTCGACGCGCTGGTCAACAACGCCGGCATCGCCGCGCCGCATCGCGGCCCGGTGGAGGAGCTCGCGC
>CAZGTK010000534.1:0-2006 GCA_964528415.1 uncultured Burkholderiales bacterium
CGCCGCCGCGGTGGCCGGCGCGGCTGCGGCCTCGGCGGCGCCCGCGCCGGGCGTGCTCGATCCGGGCGGCGAGCAGCGGGCCTACGAGTCGGCCTTCAACCTGTTCCGCATCGGCAACTATCCGGCGGCGATCGCGGCGTTCACGAACTTCAGCAAGACGTATCCGCAGAGCCCGCTCGCGCCGAGCGCGCTGTACTGGGTCGGCAACTCCTACTACGCGATGAGCGACTTCAAGAACGCCATCACCGCGCAGCAGAAGATGATCAAGGCCTACCCGGACGCGCAGAAGGTGCCGGACGCGATGCTCAACATCGCCAGCAGCCAGCAGGAGCTGGGCGACGTGGCGGGCGCGAAGAAGACGCTGGACGAGCTGATCAAGAAGTACCCGCTGTCCGACGCGGCGGAGAAGGCCAAACGCCGCCAGGCGTCGCTGCGCTGACGGGTTCCCCGCCATGGCGCCCGTGCGGCTGCGGGTCACCGAGATTTTCCATTCGCTGCAGGGCGAGGCCAGCCGCACCGGCCTGCCGACGGTGTTCGTCCGGTTGACCGGCTGCCCGCTGCGCTGCGGCTACTGCGACACCGAGTACGCGTTTCACGGCGGCGCCAACCACACGATTCCCGAGATCCTCGCCGAGGTCGCCCGCCACGGCACGCGCCGCGTGTGCGTGACCGGCGGCGAACCGCTGGCGCAGAAGGCGTGCCTCGGGCTTCTCGCGGCCTTGTGCGATGCCGGCTACGACGTCTCGCTGGAGACGAGCGGCGCGCTCGATGTCGCCGGCGTCGATCCGCGCGTGGCGAAGGTCATGGATCTCAAGACGCCCGGCTCCGGCGAGGAGCGCAAGAACCGCTGGGCCAACCTCGAGCACCTGACGCCGCGCGACGAGATCAAGTTCGTGCTTTGCGACCGCGCCGATTACGAGTGGGCGCGGCAGGTCATCCGCGAGCGGCGCCTCGACGAGCGCTGCCCATTGCTCGTGTCGCCGGTGTTCGGCCGCCTCGAGCCGCGCCAGCTTGCCGAATGGGTGCTGGAGGACCGCCTCCCCGTGCGCGTGCAGATCCAGCTCCACAAGCTGCTGTGGGGCGAGCAGCCGGGCCATTGACGATGCCGAGAGCGGTGGTGCTCCTCTCGGGCGGGCTCGACTCCGCCACCACGTTCGCCATTGCCCGCAGCGAGGGCTTCGACTGCCACGCGCTGTCCGTGGCGTACGGGCAGCGACACGCGGCCGAGCTGAAGGCGGCGGAGCGGGTCGCGCGCGCCCTCGGCGCCATGGAACTGCGCTGCGTGACCATCGACCTCTCGGTGTTCGGCGGCTCGGCGCTGACCGATCCCGCCATCGCCGTGCCGGAGGCGCCGGGCGAAGGCATCCCGGTCACTTACGTCCCGGCGCGCAACACCATCCTTCTGTCACTGGCGCTGGCGTACGCGGAGGTGCTGGCGGCCCAAGACGTCTTCATCGGCGCCAACGCGGTCGACTACTCGGGCTACCCGGACTGCCGGCCGGAATACCTGGCGGCGTTCGAGCGCATGGCGAACCTTGCCACCAAGAGCGCGGTGGAAGGCGCGGCCATCCGCATCCGCGCGCCGCTCGTGAACCTGTCCAAGGCGGACATCATCCGCCGCGGCGCCGCCTTGGGCGTGGACTACGCGCTGACCGTGTCCTGCTACCAGGCGACCGACGCGGGGCTCGCCTGCGGGCGCTGCGACGCCTGCCGGCTGCGGAGGGCCGGCTTCGACGCGGCCGGCCTGCCGGATCCGACCCGGTACGCGCCGGAGCCGAATTAACCCGGGTTATGGCCCCGGCAAAAATAACTGATTCCGGCGCGGCCCCGATCCATTAGAATTTAAGCGTTATCGAACAAGGGCTTCGTCCGCGTGCGGCGAGGCTTCGCCAGCGGAGGGCGGCATGGAATTCACGATCCACAATCAGGTCCTGCTCGGCGTTTTCGTCGTCGCGGTGATCATGGGCGCCGTGGTCAACAAGACCAACTTCTGCACCATGGGCGCG
>CAZGTK010000535.1:0-1998 GCA_964528415.1 uncultured Burkholderiales bacterium
GCCAGCACGTCGCGCGGAAAGTTGAGCACCACGGGGCCCCGGCGCGGCGCGAGCGCCGAGCGGAACGCCTCGCGCATCATCTCGGGGATGCGCGCCGCCTGGTTCACGGTCCAGGTCTTCTTGGTGATGGGCCGGAACAGCGCCTGCTGGTCGACCTCCTGGAACGCGTCGCGGTAGACGTGTCCGGTGGCGAGCGAGCCGGCCAGCGCGACCACCGGCGAGTACGCGGCGTGCGCCTGCGCGATGCCGGTCACCAGGTTGGTCGCGCCGGGGCCGTTCTGGCCGGCCAGCACGACGCCGGCGCGGCCGGAGGCGCGCGCGTAGCCGTCCGCCATGTGCGTGCCGGTGCGCTCGTCGCGCACGCCGATGAAGCGGATGTCCTTCGCGTCGTGGAGCGCGTCGAAGATCTCCATCGTGGCCGACCCGATCAGCCCGAACACGCAGGTGGCGTCCTCCGCCCGCAGCGCCTCGACGGCGGCGCGGCCGCCCGTCATCTCAGTCATCGCTCGTTCCTTCCATGGTGGGACCTCTCAGCGGGTCAGCAGCACGTTCACGACGCCGAGCAGCGCGATCGCGCCGACGGCGTAGATCACGGCGAATGCGAGATTGCGTCCGGCGCCCAGCGCCTTCACCGGCACGCGGAACATGGTGGACGCCACCGCCACCGGCAGCGTCCAGATCGCCACGGTCGCGCTCAGGCCCCAGGCGAACACCGCGGCCTCGACCAGCACGACGTCGCTGACGCCGAAGGCGCCGCTCGCCAGCACCGGCACCAGCACGCTGGCGCCGATCATCGGGTGCAGCCCCAGCAGCCCGGAGAGCGTCAGCAGGCCGACGACGCCGACGATCAGCGGCAGCCCCGAGAAGATCGCCGGGATCTCGTCCGGGGTCAGCGACGACACCGCCGGCACCTGGGCCACCGCGGTGCCGAGCAGCGTCGCGCCGGTGACGATGATGATCTCGTCCGACAGGCGCGAGAAGCTGCCGAAGGTGCGCGCCGCGGCCTGCTTCGTCGCCGGCCAGCCCGCCAGCGCGAGATACGCGCCGCACAGGACCGGCACCGCCAGCGCCACCGCCTGCGGCCCGCTCACGTCGGCGAGCGCGGTGGCCGCCAGCACGCTGCCGACGATCACGGCCGTCGGCAGCAGCAGCGGCCGCAGGCGCGCGACGCTGTCGCGAAACGCGCTGCGGCCGAGCTCCGGCGTGAACATGACGTGCGAAACCGCGAGCCCGATCGCGGCCACGCCCACGCCGAGCAGCATCACCTGCCAGAGCGCAACGCCCGGCACCAGCTGCGTGACGAAGCCCATCGCGACGAAGAACGGCGACCACATCACCGCGGTTCCGACGCCGCGCGACGAGCTCGCCGCCAGCAGCGCCCGCTTCGCGTCGGGCTGATCCTGCGACACGACCGGCGCCAGGATCGCCATCGCGCCGACGTTCAGGATCGCGCCGAGCGCATGGGAGCCGTACAGCGTCCAGTTCACGCGGCCGGCCTCGCTCAGGCCGCCGATCCCCTCGCGCAGCGCGCCGGTGCGCGCGCTCGCCTCCACCGTGGCGCGCAGCAGCAGCACCGAGGGCATGAAGGCGCCGAAGATCAGCGCCCGCCGCAGGCCCTCGCCGAGGACGGCAAGGTCGCGCTGCGCGAGCGCGATCGCCGCCGCGGCGCCGGCGACCGCCACGAACAGCACGCGGATGTGGCGGCTTGCCCGCGCGAGCGCCATCAGCACGAACGCGACCAGGCCGGCGCCGCCCGCGACCTGCAGCGGCGCGGCGGGGTGCAGCAGGTTGGCGAGCTCCAGCACCCAGACCCCGGTCAGCACCCAGGCCGAGACCAGGGGCGCGCCCGGCCAGCCCGGCCCGGCGCTCAGTGGAGCCTGCACCATCGGCGAGCATGGGCGGCGCCCCGTGCGGCGGCGTCAGGCCTGGGGCTCGGCATCGGGTTCCTCCACCTGGTCGGCGAAGAGCATGTCGTGGATGCGGTCGGAGAGCTTGTGC
>CAZGTK010000536.1:0-1998 GCA_964528415.1 uncultured Burkholderiales bacterium
GACAGCCCGAGAAGCCTTGCCGTTGCCGCGGTGGCGCCGAACACGCCCGCCACCGAGGTCGTGTGGAACCCGCGCTGATGAAACGATCCGTTCGCCGCGAGACCCACTCGCGCGGTGACTTCCCACCCTGCCACGAAGGCTGCGATCAGCTCGCGGCCCGACGCGCCGACTTCCTCGCCGAGCGCGAGGACGGCGGGTCCAAGGACGGCGCTGCCGTGGGTGATCGACTGCGTATGCGTGTCGTCGTAGTCGAGCACGTGCGCTGAAACGCCGTTCGCCAGCGCCGCGTGTCCGGTCGCGAGCGTCTCGCCGGTTCCCCAGACGCGCACCGGGCCCGCGGCACCCTGCATGGCGCGCACGCCGGCCAGCGCGCGGCGCGCCATTTCCTGGCGCGAACCGGCGATGCCGACGCCGACGATGTCCAACAGGTGCCGCTTCGCCGCGCTCACCACCTCGCCGGGGAGCTGCTCCCACGCCCGCCCGGTGACGAAACGCGCCAGCCGGCCGGACAGCGTCGCGGGCGCCTGCCCGTTGGCTGCCCTCCCGCCTTGCCGCGTTTTCAATGCCGCGTTGTCCATGTCCATCCGGTCCCGTATCGCTCGCGCGCTCAGGGCTTCCCGCGGAAGCGGGGCGACCGCTTTTCGCGAAACGCGTTCACGCCCTCGTCGCGCTCGCCGCTCGCCAGGCACAGCGCGAAGAGCTTGTTCTCGTAATCGATCCCGCCCTGCAGGTCGGTCTCGGTGCTGCGCAGCACCGCGTCGCGCGCCGCCATGAGCGAAACGGGACCCTTGCTCTGCCACTTGGCGCAGATCGCCCGCGCCGCCGCGATCAGCTCGCCCGCGGGATGCACGGCGTTGACGAGGCCGATGCGATGGGCTTCGTCCGCGGTGATCGGCGCGCCCAGGGTGACGAGCTCCATCGCGCGGCCCAGGCCCACCATCCGCGCCAGCCGCTGGGTGCCGCCGCTGCCGGGGATGACGCCGAGGTTGATCTCCGGCAGGCCGAGCTTCGCCTCCTTGGCCGCGATGCGCAGCGTGCACGCCAGCGCCAGCTCGAGGCCCGCACCGAGGCAGTGCCCGTTGATCGCCGCGATCGACGGCAGCCGCATGGTCTCCAGCAGCCGCGGCAGCGCGCGCCGCAGCTGCGCCGCGGAGGACAGCTCGCCGCTCACCGTGCGTTGGGCCAGCTCGTCGATGTCGGCGCCGGCCGAGAAGGCGCGCTCGCCGTCGCCGGTGATGACGACGCAGTCGGCCTCGCCGCCGGCTTCGAGTTCGCGCAGCGCCCGGACGCACTCTTCGCGCATCGTCAGGCTCATGGCGTTGTGGCGCTCGCGGTCGCAGAGCGTGAGCGTGGCGATGCGCTCGCTGATCTCGAGACGGATGCGCTGGAAGCTGGTCGGGTTCATGGTCAGGCGCTCGCGCGTTGGTCGCCGGCCAGCACCGACTTCATCGTCTTGCCGCCGGCGTTCTTCGGAATCTCGCGCACTACTTCGAGGAAGCGCGGCTTCTTGTAGTCCGCGAGGTACTGCAGGCAGTGCGCCTGCGCCTCGGCGAGCGTCATCGCGCCGCGCTCCCGCAGGACGACGTAGGCCTTGACCGCTTCGCCCCACACCGGGTCGGGGACGCCCAGCACTGCGCAGTCGAGCACCGCCGGGTGCAGCATCATGACCTGCTCGATCTCGGCAGGGTAGATGTTGACGCCGCCGCTCACGACCATGTCCTTGGAGCGCCCGACGATGAAGAGAAAGCCCTCCTCGTCCAGGTAGCCGAGGTCGCCGGTGCGATACCAGCCGTCGGAGAACGCCGCCTCGGTCTCCTCCGGCATGCCCAGGTAGCGCGTCATCACCGACGGATTCGCGCACCAGATCTCGCCGACTTCGTTGGCAGGCAGCGCCTGCCCGTCCGGCGAGGCGATCCGGAAGTCGACGTTGATGAAGGGGCGGCCCACCGAGGCCGGCTTGCGCAGCTGGTCCGGGGGGTTCAGCACCGACATGCTGTT
>CAZGTK010000537.1:0-1995 GCA_964528415.1 uncultured Burkholderiales bacterium
GACCAGTCGAGCCGGACCGCGTCGGCGCTCACCGCGGCGCCGGGATCGCGGTAGCGCAGCTGCTCGATCGCGAACGGGCCGTACAGCGTGCCGCTGACGCCGCTCAGCTCGAGCCGGCCGCCGCTCGCCCGCTCCAGCGCCTTCGCCGCCGTGACCAGCGCGTGCTCGGTCGTGCTCCAGATTGCCACGGCGGCGAGCGGCAGCAGCACGGCGGCGGCCAGCAGCCACGGCCAGCGGCGGCGCCGGGACGGGGTCGGCGCCGCCATCAGAAGGTGAACCCCACGGTCAGGTGGACGCGGTACTCGCTGACGTCGCGCCCGTAGGCGAGGTCGAGCGCCAGCGGCCCGATCGGGGTGTTCCAGCGCACGCCGGCGCCGTAGCCGAGCTTGAGGTCGAACGCGCTCAACGAATCGGCGGCGTCGCCGGCGTCGACGAACGCCGCGGCGCCCCACTGCTCGGTGAACATGTGGGTGTACTCGGCGCTCGCCACCCCCAGGATGCGCCCGCCGACGACGGCGTTGCCGAGCGGCACGCCGAGGCTCTCGAACGCGTAGCCGCGCACCGACGAGGTGCCGCCCGTGCGGAACAGGTAGCGCGAGGGCACGCTCTCCGGATTCGACGCCCAGGTGCGTCCCGCTTCGGCGCGGAACGCCAGCGTGTCGCGGCGGCCCAGCGGCACGAACGCGGCCGCCTTGGCCGCGCCCTGCACGAAGCTCTCGTCGGTGAGGATGCCCTCGAGCGCGGCGGCGCCGCGCAGGTTGAGCAGCCAGCCGCTGCGCGGGTTCAGCAGGTCGTCGACGTTGCGCCGCGTCCAGCTCGCGTACACCGGCAGCGACTTGAGCCGCTCGGTGGTGACGTCCTCCACCTGCTTGCGCTCGTAGATCGGCGCGAGGCCGAGCTCCATCTCCTGCACGCGCCCAGGCGTGAGGCGGCGCAGCATCGCGCTCACGCTGGTGGTCACCTCGCCCTGCACGTCCTGCCGGTCGGTCAGCACGCCGACCCCGTAGCGGTGGCCGTCGGCGTTGCGCGGCGTGATCACTTCGGTGAAGGCGACCTGTTCGCGCTGCGCGACGCGTGCGCCCGAGTTCCACTGCCAGGGCCGGCCGAAGAAGTCGCGCTGGGTGTAGACGCCCTCCACCTTGAAACCGATGTCGGTGCTGTAGCCGACGCCGAGCTTGACGCGACGCAGGGGCGCCTCGACGATGGTCACCTGGATCGGCGCGTTGTCCGGGCGCTTGGCGTCGACGTCGGCGGTGACGAAGGCCGAGGCAAAATAGCTGGTCTCCAGCAGGTCGCGCTGGAAATCGGTGAGCAGCTCCTGGCTGAACGGCGTGCCGGGCGCAATGCGGTTCAGGTCGCGCACGATCGACTCGGGGTAGCGCTCGAGCCCGGCGATGCGCACCTCGCCGAGCGTGACCGACGGCCCGCTGTCGACCACCACGCGCAGCCTGACCGTGCGCGCCTGCGGGTCGACGCGTGCCTCGCTCTGCGCCAGCTCCGCGAGCGGGTAGCGCTCGGCCACCAGCAGGCGCACCAGGCCGCTCTTGCCGGCGTCCCACAGCCGCTGCTGGAAGCGCTGACCCTCGCGCAGCGGCCACGATTCGCGCAGCAGCGCGCGGCGCTCGGCGTTGTTCCAGCGCTCCTCGACGATGGCGCCGCGGAACTCGAGCGCAACCTCGGTGACGATCGAGGGCTCGCCCGGAACGACGCGGTATCTCGCCGTCCATAGCTCCGCGCCGCGCTCCACCGCGAGCTCCACGGTCGGCGAGAAGTAACCCTCGGTGGCGAGCAACTCGCGGATGTCGCGCTCGGCGCGCTGGGACAGGCGTTCGAACTGGCGCTCGTTCACGCCCTCGCGCACGCGTCGCACGATGCGCAGGTTGTCCTGCAGCAGCGCCTGGAAGCGCTCCGGCGCGTCGATACGCACGTCGAAGCGGGGCTCCGCCGCGCGCGCCGGCGACGCGAGCGCCAGCAGCGCCGCCAATCCGGCGACCA
>CAZGTK010000538.1:0-1994 GCA_964528415.1 uncultured Burkholderiales bacterium
GGCGGCCGGGGCGCAGCGGATGGCCCCGCCGGCGCGCGCCGCCCGAGTCGGAAGCGGTCGGCCCGCCCGGGCGGGCGGCGTCCGCGGTCCCGGTGGACCGGCCCCCTCCGGTCGAGGCGCCCGAAAAAATTCCCCGTTTTAGGTTGACGACCCTAGAGCGCTCGGTCTTAAATGGCTCAAACGTTCGTTTGAATCGGCCGTTCGAGGAGACCATGCCGAGGAAAACCGCTACCGCGCCGCGGGCGCCGGAGCCCGCTGGCGTGCCCGGAGACCGCGCCAGCCCGGCGACCAAGGACCGCATCCTGGACGCCGCCGAAGCGCTGTTCATGGAGCAGGGCTTCTCGGGAACGTCGCTGCGCAACATCACGGCGCGGGCGGGGGTCAACCTGGCCGCGGTCAACTACCACTTCGGTTCCAAGGAAGAGCTGGTCAAGGCCGTCTTCAGCCGCCGGCTCGGTCCGCTCAATCGCGAGCGGATCGCCGTCCTCGACGAGCTGGAGCGCCGCGCCGGGAGCAGGCCGCTGGCGCCGGAGCAGCTGCTCGAGGCGTTCCTGTGCGCGTCGCTGCGCCTGTCGCGCGACCCGATCCGCGGCGGCTCCGTGTTCCTGCGCCTGCTGGGGCAGGCCTTCACCGAGCCGGCCGAGTACATGCGCAACTTCCTGCCCGAGCAGTACGCCGAGGTGGTGGTGCGCTACAAGGCGGCGTTCGCGCGCGCGTTGCCGCAGGTCCCGGAAGAGGAGCTGGTCTGGCGGCTGCACTTCCTGTTCGGCGCGATCGCCTACAGCATGGCCGGCAACGACGCGCTGAGACTGATCTGCAACTACTCGCTCGACGGCAGCGAAGATCCCGAAGCCATCATCCGGCACTTGGTGCCGTTCGCCCTCGGCGGGCTGACGGCGCCGCTGCCGCGCCCGCGCATGGTGGCCGCCGCGCGGCCGCCGGCGGCACGCGTAAGCGCGATGCGGCGCGCGCGACTGAATCAGCAAACGAAGGAGGTCAGGTCATGACGACCCTGTTCTGGATCCTGGTGAGCGCGATCGTCGCGCTGGTGCTGGCGCTGGTGCGCGCCGGCGGCATCGCCTGGGCGGGCGGCGCCGCCGCGGTGACGGTGGCCGCCGCCGCCGGCGGCGCGTCGTGGCTGCTGGTGCTGCTGCTGGGCCTCGCCACGGCCGCCGCCGTGGCACTCAACGTCGAGTCGGTGCGGCGCCGGGTGAGCGACCGTCTGCTGGGCTGGTTCCGCGGCGCGCTGCCGCAGGTCTCGCAGACCGAGCAGGAGGCGCTGGACGCGGGCACCGTGTGGTGGGACGGCGAGCTCTTCAGCGGCCGGCCGGACTGGAAGCGGCTGCTGGCGACGCCGAAGCCGACGCTCTCGCCCGAGGAGCAGGCGTTTCTCGACGGCCCGGTCGAGGAGCTGTGCGCGATGGTGGACGAGTGGCGCGTCACGCACGAATGGCACGACCTGCCGCCCCAGGTCTGGCAGTACATCAAGGACGCCGGCTTCCTCGGCATGATCATCCCGAAGCGCTACGGCGGGCTCGGCTTCTCGGCGCTGGCGCACTCGGCGGTGGTCACCAAGATCGCCTCGCGCAGCGGCACCGCCGCGGTGACGGTGATGGTGCCGAACTCGCTGGGCCCGGCCGAGCTGCTGCTCCATTACGGCACCGACGAGCAGAAGAGCCACTACCTGCCGCGCCTCGCGCGCGGCGAGGAGATCCCGTGCTTCGGCCTGACCGGGCCGGACGCCGGCTCCGACGCGGGCTCGATTCCCGACTTCGGCATCGTCTGCAAGGGCGAGTACCAGGGCCGGGAGACCCTCGGCATCCGTCTCACCTGGGAGAAGCGCTACATCACGCTCGGGCCGGTGGCGACGCTGCTGGGGCTCGCGTTCCGGCTCTACGACCCGGACCATCTCATCGGCGACGAGGAGGACATCGGCATCACGCTGGCGCTGGTCCCCACCAGCCATCCCGGCGTCAACATCGGCCGCCGGCACT
>CAZGTK010000539.1:0-713 GCA_964528415.1 uncultured Burkholderiales bacterium
GCCGAGGCCGGCTTCGGCGGCGTGCTCAACGCGTTCGAGCTGATGAAGGCCATGATCGAGGCCGGCGCGGCGGGCGTCCATTTCGAAGACCAGCTCGCGTCGGCGAAGAAATGCGGCCACCTCGGCGGCAAGGTCCTGGCGCCCACGCAGGAAGCGGTGCAGAAGCTCGCCGCCGCCCGTCTGGCGGCCGACACGATGGGCGTGCCGACGATCCTGCTCGCGCGCACCGACGCCGAAGCGGCCAACCTACTCACCTCGGACGTCGACGAGCGCGATCGCGCGTTCCTGACCGGCGAGCGCACGGTGGAAGGCTACTTCCGGGTCAAGAACGGCCTCGAGCAGTCGATCGCCCGCGGCCTGGCCTACGCCCCCTACGCCGATCTCATCTGGTGCGAGACCGGCAAGCCCGATCTCCAGTTCGCCAGACAGTGGGCCGAGGCGATCCGCAAGGAGTTCCCCGGCAAGATGCTGGCGTACAACTGCTCGCCATCTTTCAACTGGAAGAAGAACCTGGACGACGCCACCATCGCGAAGTTCCAGCGCGAACTCGGCGCCATGGGCTACAAGTACCAGTTCATCACGCTGGCGGGCTTCCACGCCCTCAACTACAGCATGTGGGAGCTGGCGAGCGGCTATGCCAAGGAAGGCATGACGGCCTACGTGCGCCTACAGGAGGCGGAGTTCGCGGCCGAAAAGCTCGGCTATACCGCCAC
>CAZGTK010000539.1:723-1989 GCA_964528415.1 uncultured Burkholderiales bacterium
CCAAGCACCAGCGCGAAGTCGGCACCGGCTACTTCGACGAGGTCACGCAGGCGGTCCAGGGCGGGCAGTCGTCGATCACCGCGCTCACCGGATCAACGGAGGAGGAGCAGTTCCACGCCGAGGAAAAGCCCAAGCTCAAAGTGGCGCACTGACGGCATCTGCTCGAGTTCGGGCCGCGCCGGCGACGGCGCGGCTTTTTTATTTCGCGGCCGGACGGCCCGACAGCCAGCGCTCGAGCCCTTCCACGCGGTCACCGGGGCGCACACCGTGGCGCGCGAACCAGCCGCGATTGACTTCCAGTGCGAACAGGGCGGGCGTCGCCGAGGCGTGGATCGTTTCGCTGCGCGGCGTCATGTCGGCCATGCTGACGATCCGGGCGTCGCCGTCGATGAAGGCGACGCTGAGCGGGATCAACGTGTTCTTCATCCACATGGCCTGGATCTCGGGCGCCTCGTAGACGAACAGCATGCCGCCGTCCGCGTCGAGCCGCTCGCGGTACATGAGACCGCGAGCCCGCTCGGCCGGCGTGTCGACGACTTCCGCCCGCAGCGCCTTGCCGCGCAGCGTCAGGGTGATCGTCTCGGCCGCGGCAACCGGCGGCGCCGCGAGCAGCGCCGCGCAAAGCGCGACGAGGGCACAGGCCCTTCCCCCCGTCACGCGCAAGCGCTCGCGCAAACCCAGGCCGCCATCGCCGCAAGGACGGGCTCGGCCTCCCCGACCGGCGGCGTCGCGCGAAGCTCGACTCCGGGAAAATCGGCGCGCAGGGCCTCGAGCAGGCGCGGCAGATCGTGCTTGAGGTGGCCGCCGCGGGCGAGAAACACCGGCACGATCACGAGCCGCCGCGAGCCGGAGCTTGCCAGCACCGACACCGCATCGGGCAGCGTCGGGGCCATGTGCTCGAGGAACGCGCAACGCACCTCGGCGTCCGGCAGCTGCGCGGCCACCCGCGCGGCGAGACTATCGACCGGCGCGCGCCACTCGGCGTCCCGCGCACCGTGGGCAAACAGGATCACGCCCGTGCGCATCGCGTCAGTGCTTGCCGGTGCTGCCGAAGCCGCCCGCGCCGCGCGCGCTGGCGACGAAGTCGTCGACGACGTTGAACTGCACCTGCATGACCGGCACGACGACGAGCTGGGCAATGCGCTCCAGCGGGTTCAACAGGAAAGGCTGGCTGCCGCGGTTCCAGCAGGACACGAAAATCTGTCCCTGGTAGTCGGAATCGATGAGACCGACGAGATTGCCGAGCACGATGCCGTGCTTGTGGCC
>CAZGTK010000540.1:0-1986 GCA_964528415.1 uncultured Burkholderiales bacterium
CGCGTCGACCTTGTGTCGATGATGGGCCTCGATGATCTCGACGTCGTAGCCCTCGCCGAGCGCGCGCGCCGCCAGGTCCAGCAGCTTGAGCGCGACGTTGACGCCGACGCTGAAGTTCGGCGCCATCACGATCGGGATGTCCTGCGCCGCCGCCGCGATTTCGAGCTTCTGCTCGTCGCTGAAGCCGGTGGTGCCGATGACCGCGGCAACGCCGAGCGATCGGGCAAGCCGGACGTACTCGAGCGTGCCCTCGGGGCGGGTGAAGTCGACGACCGCGTCGGCGCCGGCCAGCGCGCTTTCGGCGCGGTCCGTGATGACGACGCCGTTGGGCGCGCCGATCAGCTCGCCCGCGTCCTTGCCGAGGAACGGGCTGCCGGGCCGCTCCAGCGCGGCGTGCAGCCGCAGGTCGGGCGCCTGCGCGACCGACTCCAGCAGCGCGCGGCCCATGCGGCCGGAGCTGCCGGCGATGACGACGTTGAGGTGGGCCATGGTGGATTCCGGCAGGCTGCGCCGCGCCTCGCTATTCCCGCGAGCCGGCGCCGACGTCTTCCCCGGCCGGCAGCACGTCGCCCTCGACCCGCGCCAGGCGGTCGTTCTCGAAGACCACCGTCAGCTTGCGCTGCTCCTCGACGCGGCCGCGCCGCTCGAAGCGGTAGACGTAATCCCAGCGGTCCGGGTGGAACGGGTCGGCCAGCAGCGGCGTGCCCAGCGCGAAGCGCACCTGCTCGCGCGACATGCCCTTCTTGAGCTTGGACACCATCTCCTGGGTGACGACGTTGCCCTGCTGCACGTCCATCTTGTAGACGATGCTGCCGCATCCGGCAACGAGGACCGCGCCGAGGACGACGAGAAGGCGGCGGAAGTTCATCGTTTTCTTCGACAATTGAAGCGAATATGATACCGGAAAGCCACTGCCGAGAGGGACCGTCATGGGCACGCCCGAAGCGCTGAAGACCATGGGGCTCAAGGCCACCATGCCGCGCATCAAGATTCTCAACCTGTTCGAGAGCAGCGACGTGCGGCACCTGTCCGCCGAGGACGTCTACCGGATGCTGATGGCCGAGGGCATGGACGTCGGCCTGGCGACCGTCTACCGTGTGCTCACGCAGTTCGAGCAGGCCGGCATCCTGATGCGCCACCACTTCGAAAGCGGCAAGGCCGTCTACGAGCTCAACCAGGGCGGCCATCACGACCACCTCGTGTGCCTTCAGTGCGGCCGCGTCGAGGAGTTCTACGACCCGGAGATCGAACGCCGGCAGGAGCGCATCGCCGCCGATCGCGGCTTCAGCATCCGCGACCACTCGCTGCACATCTACGCCGACTGCACCAAGACCGACTGCCCGCACCGCGGCGCCAGGCCCGAGGCGCAGGACTGACCTTCTAGGCGCGCGTGCGGGCGGGCTTCGGCGGCGCGGCGCCGAGCATTTCGGCGGCGTGCCGGCGCGTGGTCTCGGTGATCGTCATGCCGCCCAGCATGCGCGCCACCTCCTCGACCCGCTCGGCGCTCGAGAGCTCGCGAATGCGCGTAACGACGCCGCCGGCGCGCGTCTCCTTCGACACCTGCCACTGGTGATCGGCCGCCGCGGCCACCTGCGGCAGGTGCGTGACGCACATCACCTGGTGGGCGCGCCCCAGCTCCTTCAGCAGCCGGCCGACGATCTCGGCCACCGCGCCGCCGATGCCGGCGTCGACCTCGTCGAAGATCAGCGTCGGCACCGACGCCACCGTGCTGGTGATGACCTGGATCGCCAGGCTGATGCGCGACAGCTCGCCGCCGGAGGCGGCCTTCGCCAGCGGGCGCGGCGGCAGCCCGGCGTTGGCGGCCACCTGGAACTCCACCTGCTCGAGGCCGTGGCTGCCGCCCTCGGCGAGCGGCGGGAGCGCGACGGCGAAGACGCCGCCGCCCATGGCGAGATCCTGCAGGCCGCGCGTGACCGCCGCGGCCAGCTCCCGCGCCGCCTTGGCGCGACCCTCGCTCAGGCGCCG
>CAZGTK010000541.1:0-1985 GCA_964528415.1 uncultured Burkholderiales bacterium
GGGGGTCTTCTGGGCAGGCTTGGCCGGCGCCGCAGGGGCGGGCGCCTCCGCCGCCGGCGGCGCGGGCGGGGGCTCCGGCAGGGCCGGCGCCTGCTCCTTGGCGGGGATGCGCACGTCCAGCGGCTGGGTCACCGGCTGCGGCTCGCGGTCGAGCACCATGGGCAGCACGACGACGGCGATGACGACGAGGGTGATGGCGCCGATCAGCCTCCTGCGAGCCCGCTTGCGGAACTGCAACTCTTCGGTACTGACTGATTTCGCCATCAAGCGACCTTTACCGCGCTTCAGCCTCGGCCGCGGTGAGCGAGCACGTCCGCGACGGTAAGGAAAGATCCGAACACGACGATTCTATCATCTTCGCCCGCCTCGGCGCAGGCCGCGCGGTAGGCCTCGAGCGGCGTCGGATAGCTCTCGACGCTCGCGCCGGCGAAGTCGCGTCGGAGGATTTCCGCCAGCGCCTCCCCCCGGGCGCCCCGCTCGCCGGGCAGCGAGGCGACGCGCCAGGCGTCGACGCGCGGCGCGACGGCCGCGATCACGGCGGCGATGTCCTTGTCGCGCAGCATCGCCAGCACGGCGAGCGTGCGTCGATAAGGGCCCATGCCGGCGAGGTTGTCGGCCAGCGCGCGGGCCGCCTGCGGGTTGTGGGCGACGTCCAGCACCACCGCCGGCCGCCCGGGAAGCACCTGGAAGCGCCCGGGCAGCGCGACTTCCGTGAGGCCGCGGCGGACCTCGCCCATGGTCACGGGAAGCCGGTCCTTCAGCTCGTCGAGCACCGCGAGGCAGGCCGCGGCGTTGCGCAGCTGGAACGCGCCCCGCAACGCCGGGTACGGCAGCCCCGCGCGGCGCACGCCGTAGCCCCAGTAGGTCCACTGCTGGCCGTCGGCGACGTAGCCGAAATCGCGGCCGATCTGGTACAGGTCGCAGCCGACGTCGCGCGCGCGCTCGCCGATGCTGGCCGGCGGATCCAGGTCGGCGCACACGGCGGCGCGCCCGCGCCTGAGCACGCCGGCCTTCTCGAAGCCGATCTCCTCGCGCGTGTTGCCGAGGTACTCCATGTGGTCGAAGTCGATGCCCGAAATCACCGCGACGTCGTTGTCGAACACGTTGACCGCGTCGAGGCGCCCGCCGAGGCCGACCTCGAGGATCGCGACGTCGACGCCCTCGCGGATGAAGATCATCATCGCCGCCAGCGTGCCGACCTCGAAGTAGGTGAGCGGCGTCGCGCCGCGCGCCGCCTCGATCTCGCGAAACGCCGCCACCAGCCGCGCGTCCTCGACTGGCTGCCGATCGATCCGCACGCGCTCGTTGTAACGCACCAGGTGCGGCGAGGTGTAGCAGCCGGTGCGGTAGCCGGCGCGCGAGAGGATCGACTCCAGCATCGCGCAGGTGGAGCCCTTGCCGTTGGTGCCGGCGACGGTGACGATCGGGAACGCGCTCCGCAGCGCGAGCCTCTCCCAGACCGCGCGCACGCGGGCGAGCCCCATCTCGATGACGCGGGCGTTGATCTTCTCGAGGTAGGCGAGCCAGTCGTCCAGCCCCGCCTGCGGCCCGGGCGCCGTCGCGGGCGGCGCCGCCGTCGAAATCTGCGGCACGCTGCTCATCGGAGGCGGCAGCGGAGTTCCCTCAGGGCGCCGGCGAGCGCAGCAGCAGCGTCAGCAGCGCAGCCAGCGTGTCGCGCATCTGCCGGCGGTCGACGATGAGGTCGATGGCGCCGTGCTCGAGCAGGAACTCGGCACGCTGGAATCCCTCCGGCAGCGTCTCGCGCACGGTCTGCTCGATCACGCGCGGCCCGGCGAAGCCGATCAGCGCGCCGGGCTCGGCGATGACGACGTCGCCGATCATGGCGAAGCTCGCCGACACGCCGCCCATCGTCGGGTCCGTGAGGACCGAGACGAACGGCAGCCGCGCCTCGGCCAGCTGGGTCAGCGCGGCGGTGGTCTTGGCCATCTGCATCAGCGACAGCAGGCCTTCCTGCATGCGCGCGC
>CAZGTK010000542.1:0-1970 GCA_964528415.1 uncultured Burkholderiales bacterium
TGTAGCCGATCTGGCTGACGATGTGGAACGACAGGATGCGGCGGATCTCGCTCTGGCACGCGGCCCCCAGCACGCCCGTGGCCATGGTAAGGCCCGCGACGACCAGCAGCAGCGTGTGGGTGAAGCCGGTGTCGCCGGTGAAGATCAGGGTGAAGGCGCGGATCAGCGCGTAGACGCCGACCTTGGTCAGCAGCGCCGAGAAGATCGCCGAGATCGTCACCGCCGGCGTGTGATAGGAAGCCGGCAGCCAGAAGAACAGCGGGAACACCGCCGCCTTCATGCCGAAAGCGATCATGAACAGCACCGCCACCGCCGTCACCAGGGCCTGGTTCTCCACCTGCGGCAGCTTGACGTGCAGGTCCGCCATGTTGAGCGTGCCGGTGAGCCCGTAGAGCAGGCCGACGGCGATCAGGAACGCGAGCGTCGCCAGGATGTTGAGCGTGACGTACTTGACGCCGCCCTCGATCTCGGCGCGGCTGCCGCCCAGCACCAGCAGGCCGAACGACGAGATCAGCATCACCTCGAACCAGACGTAGAGGTTGAACAGGTCGCCGGTCAGGAACGCGCCGCTCACGCCCGCCAGCAGGCAGTGGTAGAGCGGGTGGAAGCCACGCGCCTCGCGCTCGGGGTCGATCTCCGCGAGCGCGTACACCGCCACCGCCAGCCCGGTGATGCCGGTGATCGCCACCAGCGCGGCGGACAGGTGATCGGCCACGAGGGTGATGCCGAACGGCGCCGGCCAGTCCCCCATCTGGGCGGCGACGATGCCGCCGTCCATCACGCGCGCGAGCAGCGCGATCGACGCGACGAACAGCGCCGCGGCGCCGCCGACGCTCGCGGCGCGCAGCGCTCGCGGCCGCGCCCGCAGCGCGTAGGCAGCGATCGCCGTGGCAAACGGAATCGCGATGGGCGCGACCAGCAGCCAGCTCATCGCCGCTCCCGCGCCGCGTCGTCGGGCCGGACCGCGTCCACGTCCAGCGTGCCGAGCACGCCGTAGGCGCGCAGGATCAGCACCAGCGTGAACGCGAGCAGGCCGAAGCCGATCACGATGGCGGTCAGGATCAGCGCCTGCGGCAGCGCGTTCGCGACCGCGGCCGCCGGGGCGGCGGCGCCCTCGGGCACGAACGCCGGCGCGTAGCGGTCGAGGCGGCCGGCGGCGAAGATCACCAGGTTGGCGGCGTTGCCGATCAGCACCAGGCCGAACACGTAGCCCAGCAGGTGCCGCGCCAGCATCAGGTAGACGCCGGCCGCGACCAGCACGCCGGTGAGAAGCGGGAGCAGGGTATCCATCGCCGCTACTCCGCCAGTTCCAGCACCAGCGTCATCACCGCGCCGACGACGGCGAGGTAGACGCCGACGTCGAACAGGAGCGGCGTGCCGACCTTGGTGGCGCCGACGCTGCCCCACAGGCCGGTCAGGAACGGCTCGCCGGCGAGTCCCGCCAGCAGCCCCGCGCCGAGCGCGACCGCGAGCCCCGCGACCGCCAGCGCGCCGGGGTCGATCCGCAGCGCGCGCCGGCAGGCCTCGGCGCCGAACGCGAACACGTAGAGCCCGAAGGCAATCGACGCCACCAGCGCGCCGATGAACCCGCCGCCCGGCAGGTTGTGCCCGCGCAGCAGCAGGTAGACGGAGAACAACAGGATCAGGCTCGTGAGCACCCGGGTCGCCGCGCGCAGGATCAGCGAGCTCATGCCGCGCTCCCCGCACGCTTGCCGCGCAGCAGCGCGAACGCGGCCAGCGCGGCGATCACGACGACGGCCACCTCGCCGAAGGTGTCGATGGCGCGGAAGTCCACCAGGATGACGTTGACGATGTTGCGGCCGTGGCCGCCGGGGACGCTCTCCTGCTCGAAGAAGGCGGTGAGCTCGCGGTCGTGCGGCCCGCGCGACGCCGCGTAGGCGAGCGCGGCCGCCACGGCGCCGACGCCGATCGCGATGGCGCCGTCGCGCAGCGCGCGCAGCGTCCCGCGG
>CAZGTK010000543.1:0-1968 GCA_964528415.1 uncultured Burkholderiales bacterium
GGGAGTCGAAGAGCCCCGCGGCGCGGCGGTATAATTCCGCCATGTCGTCGCCGGGTTCCCGCCGCTCGTTTCTCGCCTTGCTCGGCGCCGCCGCGCTGGCCGGCTGCGGCTTCCGTCCGCGCGGCGAGCAGGAGCTGCCGTTCAAGACGCTCTACCTGAGCGGCGGCGGCGACGCGTTCGCCACCGAGCTGCGGCGAACCATCGAGGCCGGCTCCGGCACCCGCATCGTCGACGACCCCAAGGAGGCGGAAGCGCAGCTGCAGATCGTGAGCGTCCTCCAGGACCGCGTGATTTTGTCGCTGTCCGGCGCAGGGCGGGTCCGCGAAGTGGAGCTGCGCTACCAGATCACCTACCGCGTCGTCGATCCCAAGGGCGTGGTGCTGCAGCCGCAGCGCGCCATCGCCCTCAAGCGCGACATGACCTACGACGATTCGCTGGTGCTGGCGAAGCAGCAGGAGGAGGTTCTGTTGTTCCAGGACATGCAGAGCGACGCCATCCAGCAGATGCTTCGGCAGATGGCCCGTTCGCGCCGGCTCGGCTGAGGCGGCCGGCTCTCGTGGCGACGCTCGACTCCGAGGCGCTCGCGGCGCAGCTCCCGAAGGGACTCGCGCCCCTTTACGCCGTCCACGGCGAAGAGCCGCTGCTCGGCATCGAGGCCGCCGACCGGATTCGCGCGCGCGCGCGCGAGGAAGGCTACGTCGAGCGCGAGGTGCTGACCGTGGAATCCGGCTTCGACTGGTCGCAGCTCGCCGCCGCCGGCGCCAGCCTGTCGCTGTTCGGATCGCGCAAGCTGGTGGAGCTGCGCATTCCCACCGGCAAGCCCGGCACCGCGGGCGCGCAGGCGATCGCCGACTACTGCGCGGCGCTGCCGCCGGACCTGGTGACGCTGGTCGAGTTTCCAAAGCTGGAGCGCGCCGCGCTCACGAGCCGCTGGGTCGCCGCGCTGGAGAGCGCCGGCGTGCTCGTGCACGCGCGCCCCGTGCCGCGCGAGAAGCTGCCCGCCTGGCTCGCCGGCCGCCTCAGGCTGCAGAGCCAGCAGGCCGACGTCGAGACGCTGGACTTCATCGCCGAGCGCGTCGAGGGCAACCTGCTCGCCGCGTGGCAGGAGCTGCAGAAGCTGGCGCTGCTGCTGCCGCCGGGCAAGCTCGAAGCCGAGGCGGTGCGCGCGGCCGTCCTCAACGTCGCGCGCTACGAGCCGGCGCAGGCCGGCGAGGCGCTGCTGACCGGCGACGTCGCCCGCCTCGCGCGCGTGCTCGACGGCCTGCGCGGCGAGGGCGCGCCGGTGCCGCTGATGCTGTGGCAGATCGCCGACGATATCCGCGCGGCCTGCCGCGTGAGCGACCTGATGGCGGAAGGCATGCCGGCGCCGCGCGCGCTCAAGGAAGCGCGCGTGTGGGGCCCGCGCCAGAGCTGGGTCGGCGCCGCCGCGCGCCGCCTCCCGCGCGCCCGGCTCGACGACGCGCTGGCGAGGCTGGCCTGGGTCGACCGCGTCGCCAAGGGCGTCGCCCGCGGTGACGTCTGGCAGGAGCTGGCGGCGCTGGGGCTCGAGCTCGCCGCCCGGCCCCGGGCGGCGCGGCGCGAAACGGTTTAAAATCCGCGCCATGGACCTCTCCAACGGCATCGACGTGAAGGCCTACATGCAGGCGCTCGGGCGCGCGGCGCGCGAGGCCGCGCGCGCCATGGCGAAGGCCGATACCGGCGCCAAGAACGCCGCGCTCGCGGCGATGGCGGCGGCGATCGAGCGCGAGCGCGACCGCCTGCTGGCGGAGAACGCGAAGGACGTGCAAGCCGCGCGCGCCAAGGGCCTCGAGGCCGCCATGGTGGATCGCCTGACCCTCACCGCGAAGACCGTCGCCGGCATGGCCGACGGGCTGCGGCAGATCGCCCAGCTCGCCGATCCCGTCGGCGAAGTCACCGATCTAAAGTACCGGCCCTCCGGCATCCGCGTCGGGCGCATGCGCGTGCCTC
>CAZGTK010000544.1:0-1966 GCA_964528415.1 uncultured Burkholderiales bacterium
CGACCATCTCGGGGTCGAGCGCGGAGGTGGGCTCGTCGAACAGCATGGCGATCGGGTCCATGCACAGCGCGCGGGCGATCGCCACGCGCTGCTGTTGGCCGCCGGAGAGCTGGCCGGGGAACTTGTCGCGTTGCGAAGCCAGCCCGACCCGCTCCAGGTAGTGCATGGCCTTGGTGGCCGCCTCGGACTTGCTGCGCCCGAGCACCTTCACCTGCGCCAGGCGAAGGTTCTCGAGCACCGAAAGATGCGGGAACAGTTCGAAGTGCTGGAACACCATGCCGACCCGCGAGCGCAGCCTGGGAAGGTCGGTGCCGCGTGCCGACACCGAGATTCCGTCGACCACGATGTCGCCCTTCTGGAAGGGCTCGAGCGCGTTGACGCACTTGATCAGCGTGGACTTGCCCGAGCCCGAGGGCCCGCAGACCACCACCACTTCGCCCTTCTCGACGTGCGTCGTGCAGTCGGTGAGGACCTGGAACTTGTCATACCACTTGCTGACGGCGCGGATGTCGATCATCGGCATGTCGATTCGCCTCGCAGGCTCAACGGATGATGGCGATACGCCGGTTCAGCGCCTTCACGCCCAGGGACAGCGCGTAGCTCAGCACGAAATAGACCACTGCCACCAGCGTGTACATCTCGACGAGGCGGCTGTCGCGCTGGGCGATCTTGACGGCGGCGCCCACGAGGTCGGTGACGTTGAGTAACGCCACCAGCGAGACGTCCTGGAACAGCACGATGGTCTGCGTGAGCAGCACGGGGAGCATGTTGCGCAGCGCCTGCGGCAGGATGATCAGGCGCATCGCCTGCGCGTAGTTCAGGCCGATGGCGTACGCTGCGCCGAGCTGGCCCTTGGGGATGCTCTGGATGCCCGCGCGCACGATCTCGCAGAAGTACGCGCCCTCGAACAGGATGAACGTGACGTAGGCGGAACGGTCTGGGCCGATCTTGGGTGGATAGGCGGCGCCGCTGACCCACTGCAGCATGACCGGCACGAGGAAGTAGAACCAGAAGATGACCAGCAGCAGCGGCACCGAGCGCATCAGGTTCACGTAGGCGGCGGCTGCCCACGCCAGCGGCGCGATGCCGGACAGGCGCGCCAGCGCGAGCAGGATGCCCCACAGCGTGCCGCCGATGGCGGCGACCACGGTGAGCTGGACCGTATACGACAGGCCCTTCATCAGGAAGGGCAGCGAGGCCGAGACGGATGCCCAGTCGAACCCTTCCATGGCCTAGCGTTTGCCTCCGAGATAACCGGGCACGGCCGTGGCGCGCTCGAGCCAGGCGAAGACCCGGTTGATGGCGAACGCCACCAGCACGTACAGCACGGTGGCGGCGCCGAAGGCGGCGAAATAGCGGAAGGTCATCTCGCCCATCTCGCGCGTGCGGAAGAAAAGCTCGGCCAGGCCGATCGAGTAGGCCACCGCCGAGTTCTTCACCAGGTTCATCGACTCGGACGTGAGCGGCGGAATGATGATGCGAAACGCCATCGGCAGCAGCACGTAGCGATACGTCTGCGCCTCGGTCAGGCCCATCGCGTAACCGGCCATTCGCTGGCCGCGCGGCAGCGACAGGATGCCGGACTTGACCTGCTCGGCGATGCGCGCGGAGGTGAACAGCCCGAGGCAGACCACCGAGAGGAGCAGCTGGAAGCGGGTCGGATCCATCTCGACCGCCATGCGCTTGAGCGGCGGGACGAATTCGGGGATGACGAAGTACCAGAGAAAGAACTGCACCAGCAACGGAATGTTGCGGAACAGCTCCACCCAGGCGTCGCCCAGCGCGACCACCCAGCGCCGGTTGGTCGTGCGCAGCACGCCCAGCAGCGAGCCGAGCACCATGGCGACGATCCACGACAGCGCCACGAGCGCCAGCGTGTATTCCAGCCCCGAGAGCAGCGACATCGCCCACGTCGTGTCGCCGTCCGGGGTCTCCTCGCCGAAGATGCCGAGGCCGAGCATGGCCG
>CAZGTK010000545.1:0-1960 GCA_964528415.1 uncultured Burkholderiales bacterium
CCGGCAGCGCGCCGATGTAGGTGCGCCGGTGGCCGCGGATCTCGGCCTCGTCGTGGGTGCCGCCCAGCGAGACGCGCTCGAACTTGCGATTGGTCGCGCGCGCGATCGACTGGCCGAGCGAGGTCTTGCCGACGCCGGGCGGGCCGACGAAGCACAGGATCGGGCTCTTGCCGGCGGGGTTGAGCTTGCGCACCGCGAGGTACTCGAGAATGCGGCGCTTCACCTTGTCCAGCCCGTAGTGGTCCGCGTCGAGGATCGCGCGCGCTTCCTTGACGTCGATGCGGTCGTCGCTCGCTTTCGACCACGGCAGCTCGATCAGCGTGTCGAGGTAGGTGCGCAGCATCGAGTACTCGCCGGCGCCCTCGGGCATGCGCTCGAGGCGCTTCAACTCCTTGCGCGCCTGCTTGTCCACCTCCTCCGGCATCTTCGCCTCGGTGATGGCGGTGGCCAGCTCCTCGATCTCGGCGGCCTGCTCCTCGCCCTCGCCGAGCTCCTTGCGGATCGTGCGCATCTGCTCGCGCAGCAGCGCCTCGCGGTTGCGCGCGTCGATCGACTCCCTGGTCTGCTGGTTGATCTCGTGCGAGATCTTGAGCACCTCGGCGCGGCGCGCCAGCATCCGGATCAGTCGGTCCATGCGCGTTTTCAGGTCGAACGTCTCCAGCAGCTCCTGCTTCTCCGCCGGCGGCGTGTCCATGAGGCCGGCCAGCAGGTCGGCGAGCTGGGACGCGGAGGTCATGCCCTCCACCGCGCCGGCGATCTCGGCCGGCGCCTGCGGCAGCAGCTCGAGGATCTCCTTCGCCTGGCGCTTCAGCTGCAGCGCGCGCGCCTCGATGTCCGGCGTCTGCTGCTCGGGCTCTTCGATGCGCTGCACGCGCGCCACCAGGAACGGCCAGCCGTCAAGGAACTGCAGCACGCGGAAGCGGCTCTCGCCCTGGGCGACGATGTGGTGCGTGCCGTCGGGCGTGGTGACGTAGCGCAGCACGTTGGCCAGCGTGCCGACCCAGTGCAGGTCGTCGGGCCCCGGCGCGTCGGTGTCGGGCGCGCGCTGCAGCAGCAGGCCGATCGGCTTCTCGCCGCGCGCGGCCTCCTGCGCCGCCGCCACGGACTTCTCCCGGCGCATCGCCACCGGCAGGATCACGCCGGGGAACAGCACGACGTTCCTGACCGGCAGGACGATGACGGCGTCCTCCGGCAGCGGCTTCACCGGCGCGGCGGCGCCGGCCGCGGCCGCCGCCTCGGCGGCGCCGTTGGCCGGCGGCTGGTCGAGCAGACCGAGCGGGAATTCGGAGTCGGGCGTCGTGTTCGTGTTCATGCGCGCTTCCTCAGCGTGAGGGTCAGGCAGCCGTTCGCCAGCTCGCGGCCGGTCAGGGCGAGCGGCGCGCCGGAGAGCTCGATGCGCCGCTCGAAGCGGCCGTGCGGAATCTCCATGCGATGCAGAAGGGCGCCGTCGCGCGCGCGCGGCAGGCGGCGCACGCCGGTCACCACCAGGGCGGCGCCGTCAATGACCACCTCCACGTCCTCCGGCGCGACGCCGGGCAGCGCGACGACGATGACGACGGTGGCGCCGTCCTCGACCACGTCGATCGGCGGCTCCCAGCTCGGCTGGCGCGCGCGCGCCGGCCCCAGCCGGAAGAACTGGCGCTGCATCTGCTCCGCCTGCGTCAGCAGGTCGAGCGCGTGGGCCCACATGCGGGCGCGGGGATCGTCGTTGCTCATGGCTTCCGGGTTCGGGGTGCCGGCGTCGCGTCGGCGCCGGCGTCAAACGTTAGATGGGAGCGATCGGCCGCAATTCAATGCCGGCCGCAGGTGGCTGAATCGAGGGAACTAACGAAGCCTGGCGCGGGAGCGCCGCGGTCTCAGCCCGCGTCCGGATGCAGGCGTGTCGCGCCGCGCCCGGCCATCGCGCTCGCGAGGGCCGGCAGCGCGGCGCCGCCCCGCGCCTGCGCCGCCGCGAGCAGCG
>CAZGTK010000546.1:0-1960 GCA_964528415.1 uncultured Burkholderiales bacterium
GCGAGCGGCTCGCGCTGCTCAACGAGCAGACGATCGACGTCAGCGGCATGCTGGTGATCGCCGACAGCGGGGGTCCGCTCGCGCTGGCCGGCATCATGGGCGGGTCCGCCAGCGCCGTGGGCGCGACCACCACCGATGTTTTTCTCGAGAGCGCCTTCTTTGCCCCGGCGACGGTGGCGGGCCGGTCGTTCGCGCTGGGCTTCGGCACCGATTCGCTGCACCGCTTCGAGCGCGGCGTGGACTATGCGGCGACGCGCCACGCGATGGAGCGGGCGACCGAGTTGCTGCTCGCGGTCTGCGGCGGAGCCGCCGGTCCCATCACCGAGGTCCAGGGCGTCCTGCCGAAGCGCGAGCCGATCCAGCTGCGCGTGGCGCGGGCGAGCCGCGTGCTCGGCGTGCCGCTCGACAGCGCGAAGGTGAGCGCGCTGCTGCGGCGCCTGCACTTCGGTTTCGTCGACCAGCAGGACGTGTTCTACGTGACGCCCCACAGCTACCGCTTCGACGTCCAGATCGAGGAGGATCTGATCGAGGAACTGGCGCGCCTGCACGGCTACGACCGCATTCCCGCGACGCGCCCCGCCGTGGATCTGGCGATCCGCGCGGTGGCGGAGGGCGAGCGGCCGCTCGCCGAGGCTCGCCGGCTGCTGGTGGCGCGCGACTACCAGGAGGTCATCAACTATGCGTTCGTCGACGCGGGCCTGGAGCAGACCGTGCTCGCGAATGCCGAGCCGATCCGGCTCGTGAACCCCCTCGCCAGCACGATGACGGTCATGCGCAGCTCGCTCGCCGGCGGCCTGCTGGAGTGCCTGCGCACCAACCTCAAGCGCCAACAGAGCCGTGTGCGGCTGTTCGAGGTGGGCCGCTGTTTCGTGCGGCGACCCGGCGGTCTCGAGCAGCCCGAGCGCGTCGGCGGGCTGGCCTACGGGCCGGCGCTGCCGGAGCAATGGGGCAGCCGCCCGCCGCGGGGGGTGGATTTCTTCGACGTCAAAGGCGACCTCGAGGCGCTGGTCTGGCCGCGCCGCCTGGAGGCCGTCGCCGAGCTTCACCCGGCCCTGCACCCGGGCCGTGCGGCCCGGCTCGAGCTGGACGGCGCCCCGATTGGCTGGCTCGGCGAGCTGCATCCACGGTGGCAGCAGGCGCTGGACCTGCCCGCCGCCCCGCTCCTGTTCGAGCTCGAGGTCGCGGCGTTGCGGCGGGCGCCTGTCCCCTCGGCGGGGCCGGTCTCGCGGCTTCCCATGGTGCGGCGCGACATGGCGGTCGTCGTGGACGAGGGCGTCAGCGCGGAGGCGCTGCGTGCGGCGCTCTGGGGCCGCGGTTTGGCCCGCGTCGTAGATATCGGATTATTCGACGTTTATCGCGGGAGCGGCCTGCCGCCCGGGAAAAAAAGCCTTGCATTCCGGGTGTTATTGCAGGATACTGAAAAAACCCTTACCGACCAGGAGGTTGAAGAGATCATGGGAGACCTGGTCGGGGTTCTCGAGCGAGATTTTTCTGCCAAACTGCGTGTCTGAAAGGGGAAGTGGATGACGCTCACCAAAGCCGAACTCGCGGACATGCTGTTCGAGAAGGTCGGTCTCAACAAGCGCGAAGCCAAGGACATGGTAGAGTCCTTCTTTGAAGAGATTCGCATCGCGTTGGAGGGCGGCAGCAGCGTGAAACTTTCCGGGTTCGGCAACTTTCAGCTGCGCGACAAGCCGCAGCGTCCCGGACGCAACCCGAAGACCGGCGAAGAGATTCCGATCACGGCGCGCCGCGTGGTGACTTTCCATGCCAGCCAGAAGCTGAAGGCGCAAGTGGAGCAGACCTACCGTGGACCAGACGCAGCAGTCCAGCAGTAAGCAGCTTCCGCCGATCCCGGCGAAGCGCTACTTCACGATCGGCGAGGTGAGCGAGCTCTGCGGCGTCAAGCCGCACGTGCTGCGCTACTGGGAGCAGGAGTTCACCCAGCTGAAGCCGGTCA
>CAZGTK010000547.1:0-1947 GCA_964528415.1 uncultured Burkholderiales bacterium
GGCGGCGGGCGCGTCGGTCGTTGCCGGGCTGGCGGGCGATGCCCGGGCCGACGGCATGACCGCGACGCCCGGGCCCCAGTACACGGACGGCGGCGAGCTCCAGCTGCCGTCGGACTTTCGCCGCTGGGTGTTCCTGGGCTCGCCGCTCACGCCCAACGCCCTCAATAACGGGAAGGCGGGCTTTCCCGAGTACCACAACGTCTACGTCCAGCATCACGCATACGAGGCGTACCGCAAGACCGGCGCGTTTCCCGAGGGCACCATCCTGGTGAAGGAACTGCAGCTCACCACGACCGCACAGCACGCGGACGGCTCGCGCAACGAGGCATCCGGACGTGGCTATTTCCCCGGCGCGCTGCAGGGCATCGACATCTCGGTGAAGGACAGCAAGCGCTTCAAGGACACCAACGGCTGGGGCTTCTTCAACTTCGGCCACCACGCACCGCCGTACGCGAAGACGGCGGCGGTGCAGCCGAAGGCGGCCTGCGCCGGCTGCCACGAGGCGAACGCCACCAACATGGTGTTCAGCAAGTTCTACGCGCCGATCCTGGACGCGAAGTGACCCGAACGCGGGAGCCTGCTGCGGGCGGCTCCCGTCCTGCCAAAGGACGCACCATGAACATCATCGATCATCTCAGCGTCGGCGTGCCGGGCCTCCCGGTCGCGCGCGAGTTCTACGACGGCTTGCTGGCGCAGCTCGATATCCGCTGCCTCGCCGCCGACGCCGGCTTCGCCGCCTACGGCCGCGGCGTGGTCCAGTTCGTGCTCATCACCCCGCAGGACCACGGGCCGCAGAGCGCCGGCAACGGCGTCCACGTCTGCTTTGCCGCGCCGAGCCGCGAATCGGTCGACGCGTTCCACCGCTTCGCGCTGGACAACGGCGGCACCGACGAGGGCGCCCCGGGTCCGCGCGCGGCGTATCCGATCCCGGACGTCTATTGCGCATTCGTCCGCGATCCGTTCGGCAACAAGCTGGAGGCCATCCACAATGGTTTCGCGGGCGCCGGCTGAGGCATCGGGCCGCGGGCCGGCGGCGCTGACGCTGGTGAGCCACGAGCTTTGCCCGTACGTGCAACGGGCCGCGATCGTGCTGGCCGAGAAAAGGGTCCCGTACCGCCGGCGATACGTCGACCTCTCCGCCAAGCCGGAGTGGTTCAAGGCTGTTTCGCCGCTGGGCAAGGTGCCGGTGCTGCTGGTCGACGAAGCGCCGCTGTTCGAGTCGGCGGTGATCTGCGAGTACCTCGACGAGACCTATGCGCCGCGGCTGCATCCCGAAGCCCCGTTGGCGCGGGCCCGGCATCGCGGCTGGATCGAGTTCGCATCCGCCACGCTCGCGAGCATCGCGGCGTTCTACATCGCCTCCGACGAGAACATCCTGGCGGCCCGGCGCGACGACCTGGCGGCCCGGTTCGAGCGCGTCGAGGCGGCGCTCGGCGAGGGTCCGTACTTCGGCGGCAGCCGCTTCGGCATGGTGGACGCCGCCTTCGCCCCGGTGTTCCGCTATTTCGACGTGTTCGAGCGAATCGGCGACTTCGGCTTTTTCGTCGATACGCCCAGGGTGCGGGAGTGGCGGGCGTCGCTCGCGGCGCGGGAGTCGGTGCGCGGCGCGGTGAAGGCGGATTACGCGCGGCGGCTGACGGATTTTCTTTGTCGTCGGGACTCGGCGTTGTCGGCACGGCTCGAACGGGCGGCCTGAGCGGGCGCGCGGCTTCGCGCGGGCGCCTTTGACAGGCGCGGGCGGGTGGGCTATGGTATACATCATAACGTGATATAAAAGCGCCGACCCGGCGCCTGCCCCGCGGAGGTCGCCATGACGCTGTCTGCCCTGTTGAAGCTTCCCGTCTCGGCCGAGCACGGCTGGCCCCAGCTTGCCCGGAATCCGCCGGCGCTCGCGCGCCTCTACGCGGCCGTCGTTCTGCCGCTATCGCTGCTGCCGCCGTTGATGCT
>CAZGTK010000548.1:0-1249 GCA_964528415.1 uncultured Burkholderiales bacterium
GGCGACGACGATCAGCGCCAGCGTGAGCGCCATCAGCAGCGTGGAGATGGCGTTCACTTCCGGCGTCACCGCCACCTTGATCATGGTGTAGATCTCGAGCGGCAGCGTCTTGGTGCCGACGCCGGAGGTGAAGAACGTGATCACGAAGTCGTCGATCGACAGGGTGAACGCCATCAGCGCGCCGGCGATGACGCCGGGCATGATGAGCGGCAGCGTCACCAGCCGGAAGGTCTGCCACGGCGTCGCGCCGAGGTCGCGCGCCGCCTCGAACATGCTCTCGTCCATGCCCGCCAGCCGCGAGCGCACGATGATGGCGACGAAGCCGATGCAGAAAGTGACGTGGGCGATGACCACGGTCGCCAGGCCGAGGTCGAAGTCGAAGCCCGCCGCGGCAAGCGCCGGCTTCAGCGTGTTGAGGTAGAAGATCAACAGCGACACGCCGAGCAGGATCTCCGGCATCGCCACCGGGGTAAACACCATGAACGGCAGCCACTTCGAGCGCCAGCGGTGGATGGCGAGCCCGGCCATGGTGCCGAGCACGGTGGCGATGGCCGCGGCCGAGAGCGCGATCAGCACCGAGTTGAGCGCCGCCTGCAGCATGCTCTCGTTCTCCAGCAGGCGCTGGTACCAGTCCAGCGTGAAGCCGACCCACTCGGCGTTCAGCTTGGAGTCGTTGAACGAGAAGATGACGACGATCGCGAGCGGCAGGTAGAGGAAGGCGTAGACCAGGATGCTGAAGTACCAGAGCCAGAAGCGCGGAAACGCTCGGCGCGCGCCGAGCCAGCCCAGGCCGGCGGCCGCCGCCAGCAGCAGCGCGGCGGCGCCCGCCAGCGCGTAGCGCGCGTCGCCGGCGAAGACGGCGGCGAACAGCACCGCCAGGCCGGCCAGTTCGACGCCGATGGCGAGCCTACGCACGGCGCCAGCTCCGGCCGGCAAGCCACGCGGCGAGCCCCGCCACGGCCAGCACGCACAGCGTCAGCATCAGCGAAAGCATCGAGCCGAACGGCCAGTCGCGCACGCCGAGGAAGGCCTCCTTGATCATGTTGCCCACCAGCCAGTCGCCGATGCCGCCGAGGATCTCGGGAATCGCGAACATGCCGAGCACGGGGATGAACACCAGCGCCGAGCCGGAGAACACGCCGGGCAGCGACAGCGGGAAGGTGACGCGCCAGAAGCGGTCCCAGGCGCCGGCGCCGAGGTCCTGGGCCGCGTCGAGCAGCGCCGGGTCGTGCTTCTCCAGGTTGGTGTA
>CAZGTK010000548.1:1259-1943 GCA_964528415.1 uncultured Burkholderiales bacterium
GAGCGGCAGCAACTTGAACGGCAGGTGCTCGTAGACCATGCCGATCAGCACCGCCCACTGCGTGAACAGCAGCTCGAACGGCCCCAGGATGATCATCCAGGCGTAGACGCGCACCAGGAAGTTGCTGGCGAAGGGCAGCACCACCAGCAGCACCATCAGGTCGCGATGGCGGCGCGGGCTGCGCGCGATCAGCAGCGCCAGCGGGTAGGCCATCACCAGGCAGATCAGCGTCGTGACGCCGGCGACGACGAACGACTTGAGGAAGATCTGGAAGTAGATCCAGTCGCCGAAGAAGACGCGGTAGTTCTCCAGCGTGAGGCCGCCCTCGACGCCGGCGGCGGGGGCGAGCGGCGCGAGCCCGCCGAACTCGCCCGGCACGCGGAACGACGCCACCACCATGATCAGCGCCGGCACCAGGAAGAACGCCAGCAGGAACAGGAACGGCGGCGCCGTCACCAGCCAGCGCGTGCCGCGCTCGCCCGCCGGCTTACTCACCCAGGAAGGCTCCGGAGTCGTCGCGCCACGCGATCTCGACCGCGTCGCCGACCTCGAAGAAGCGCGCGCGACCGGGCGCGGAGTTGGCCAGCAGCGCCTCGACGCGGGTGCCGTTCTCGAGGTCGACGATGTAGGTGGTGACGTCGCCGACGTAGAGAAAATCGTGGACCCGGCCCGGGAAGTGGTTCG
>CAZGTK010000549.1:0-1937 GCA_964528415.1 uncultured Burkholderiales bacterium
GCGGTGGAAATCGAGCCGCCCATCATCTGGCCGGCGGCCGGCGCGGCGGCGAGCACTGCCGCCGCTGTTGCGAGGATCCGTTTCACGATCGCTCCTTTCGTTGCGTGTGGAGCGAATGGTGGGCGTGGCGAGACGCGCGAAGTTGACCTCGCTCAACAACCCACGTGTTCGCGCGCGGATTCCGGCGATTCCTTGCGCGCAGATAACAGGAGCATTACGCGGCCGTCACCGACGGGCAATGCGCACACCCGGCCCGCAGTGCGTTCATTTGCGCCTGCGGCTGGCGCCCTTGACCGAGGCGTGCGTGCCGCCGAAATGGCCGGTTCGCGGCTCTCCGGCCCGGTGCGCTCCCGCACCCAGTCCCGCGAGAATCCCGCAGGCCCGCGCCTCGCTCGCCTGCCTGCACCGGCCGCGAAGCCGCCGCAACAGGCCTTCGAGCTCGCGCAGTTCGGCGATGCGACTGGCGACGTGGCCGATATGTCGGTCGAGAAGAGCGTTGACCTCGCCACAGTCCTCCGAAGGCGCGTCGCGGAAGCGAAGCAGCGTCCGAATCTCGTCCAGCGTCATGTCCAGGCCTCGGCAGTTGCGGATGAACGCGAGACGCGCGACGTGGCTGGCGCCATAGATCCGGTAGTTCGCGCCGGACCGGATGACGGGGGGCAGGAGCCCCTCGCGCTCGTAATACCGGATCGTCTCCACGCTCGTGGCCGTCGCGGCGGCGAGATCCCCGATCTTCACGCGGGTCCTTTCACGCGGTGGCGCACGCAACCGGCGCCCGCTTGAGTATTGACCCTGAAGCGGCTACGGAGTTTCCAATGTGCCCGAATTCGGAAACCTTCATGAACTCATCCATGCCCGAAACTGCGCCCGCACCACCGGTTCGATTCCGCATCGCCGACATGGACTGCGCGGAGGAGGAGATGAGGATACGCGAAGCCGTGGCGAGCATTCCGGAACTTCGCGGCCTCGCGTTCCATCTGGCGGAACGCACCTTGGACATCGAAGCGTCGCCCGAGGCGCTCGCCCGCGCACTGGAGGCGATTCGCCGCGCCGGATTCGATCCCCGGCCGGCGTCGCGACCCGCGTCCGCGGATGGCCCGTGGCCGGCCACGGCACCTGTCGGCTTGCGGCTCGGAGCGGCGCTCGCCTTCGCCGCGACGGCCGAGATGATCGCCTACTTCGCCGGCGAGGATGCGCGATCCGGTGCAGCGGGCATGGCGTTCGCCGCGATCGCGATCGGGCTCGCCGGCCTGTCGACCTACCGAAAGGGTCTCAACGCGCTTCTCTCCGCGCACCTCGACATCGACGCGCTCATGGCCGTGGCGGTGACGGGCGCATTCCTCATCGGGCAATGGCCCGAGGCGGCGATGGTGATGGCGCTGTATGCCATCGCGGAACTAATCGAGGCGCGGGCCGTGGATCGTGCCCGCGGCGCCATTCGCGGGCTTCTCGCGCTGGCGCCGGATACGGCCGACTTGCGCCAGGGCGATGGGGCTTGGTGCGCGCACCCCGTCGCGGCGGTGGGCGTCGGCGCGATCATCCGCGTCAGGCCCGGCGCGCGGGTCGCCCTCGACGGCATGATCGTCACCGGCGCCAGCACCTTCAACGAGGCGCCCGTCACCGGGGAGAGCATTCCCGTCGACAAGGCCGTGGGCGACGCCGTCTTCGCCGGCACGATCAACGAGACCGCCACGGTGGACGTTCGCGTGACGGCCGCGGTGTCCGATTCGACGCTCGCGCGGATCATCCATGCCGTGGAGCAGGCTCAGGCGACCCGCGCCCCGACCCAACGGTTCGTCGACCGGTTCGCGGCCGTCTACACTCCCGCCGTGTTCCTCCTGGCCGTTGCCGTCGCCCTCGCGGGCCCGTGGATCGCGGACTGGACGTGGACGCAGGCGGCGTACAAGGCGCTGGTGCCGCTCGTGATCGCCTTCCCC
>CAZGTK010000550.1:0-1935 GCA_964528415.1 uncultured Burkholderiales bacterium
GCCCAGCGCCGGGATTCCGGCCGCGGCGGCCACGAAATCGTTGACGACGCGCAATTCCCGCAGCTGCAGCGCGGCGCGCAAGCGGGCCGGGTCGACGATCCAGTCGCGGTTGGTCATCCGCATGGGCCCGCCGCGAACCGGCAGCGCGACGGCGATCGCGGCGCGCGTGGCGGCCTCGCCCTGGCTGCGCTCGAACCCTTGCAGCGCCTCTTCGAGGCCGCGGCTGGCGTCCGCGGGGCTGCGCGCGATCGAACCGATGCCGCCTTCGCGGCTCCAGCGGCAGATGCGGACGTTGGTGCCGCCGACGTCGGCGAACAGCCAGTGCGCCGCCCCGGCCACCGCGCCGGAACCTAGAGGTCTGCCAGCGGCGTGTGCCGCGCCGAGCGATCGGCCGTGCGCATCGACGTGACGATCTCGTCGAGCAACCGGTTCAGCGTGACGAGGCGCTTCGGCTCGAGTCGCGACAGGACGTCGGGCAGGATGCCGACCAGCGGCTTCGGCGCACGGGCGATCGCGTCCTCGCCGGCTTCGGTGGGGTAGAGCTGGACGATGCGCTGGTCGGGGCTCTCGCGCGCCCGGCGGATCAGGTCCTGGCGCGCCAGCTGCTCGACCAGGTTGCTGGCGGTCGACTGCTGGACGGCCATCGAGCGCGCGAGATCCTTCACCCGTATGCCCGGCGACTGCACCACGACCGACAACGCCCAGAGTTGCGAGCCGCTGATGCCGCAACGCTCCTCGACTTCGTGGAAGTGGCGCCTGACCGTTCGGAAGATGATGCGGAAGTTCTGCAGCGCCTCGATCGTCTCGGCTGACTGTTCCGGGGGACGCGAACGATCGGCCTGGGCGCCCTGGGGCTTGACGGATTCGGCGGCGGCGGAACGGTTCATCGATGTCCGATTCGAAACGGTGGATGTCGGAAAAGATTATGCGTGATCGCCGCGGATTCGCGCGATGACCGCAGGCGCTGCCGGGGTTGCAACGCGCTCGATCCGCTTGATATGGCGCAAGGCGCATGCGGATAGTGCCGCCTACAGTGGGCCTCCGGTTTCCCGTCACGCGCCATCGTTCCCCGTGCCCTCCGTTCACGCCGCCGGCCGGCCGCCGCGTCCTGCGCGTCGCGACGCCTCGGCCGGGCCGTGGCGCCTCGCCCGCGTGCTCGACGCGCCGCACCGCCTGGGCTTCTTCGCCGGCTCGGTCACGCTGTCGACGAGCGCGCTGTGGTGGCTCGCGACGCTGGGTGCGCACTTCGCCGGCCGGGATCCCCGCTGGGCCGTCGCGCCGGCCCACGCGCACGCGCTGTTGATGAGCTTCTCGTTCATGCCGATGTTCTTCGCCGGCTTCCTCTTCACCGCCGGTCCGCGGTGGCTGGCGCTCGACGGCGTGCCGGCGCGCCGGCTTCTGCCCACCGCAGCGGCATGGCTGGCAGGCTGGGCGGCGTTCCTGGTGGGGGTTCACGCCGACGCGGCGATCGCCGCCCTCGGCCTGGCCGTGGTCGCCGCCGGGTGGACCCTGTTCGCGTGGCGCCTCGCGCAACTGCTGCGGCGAAGCACCGTGGCCGACCGCACCCACCTTCGGATCATCGCGAGCGCCTGCGGAATCGGCGCGGCCGTGCTCTGGGCGGGTGCAGCGGGACTCGGCACCGGTCGCGCTGCCTGGCTGGGTGCGGCCATCTCCGTGGGGCTGTGGTGGTTCCTGGCGCCGGTGTTCGCAACCGCCATGCACCGGATGGTGCCGTTCTTCGGCGTCGCAGCGCCGCGCCTCGACGAGACGCACCCGCTGTGGCTGCTCGGCACCCTGCTGGCGGTGCTGCTGCTGCAGGTTCCGTTGGGCTGGGCGCTGTCGGCCGAACGCAGCGTCGCGTTGGGCATGCTGGTCATCGACGCGGCCGCGGCCGCGCTCGTCCTGGGATTGGCGCTGCGCTGGCGCGCCACGCAG
>CAZGTK010000551.1:0-1921 GCA_964528415.1 uncultured Burkholderiales bacterium
GCGGCGCCGGCCGCGGCGCCGGCCGAGGCTGCGGGCACCGTCGACGTCGACCAGGCCGCCGGAATCGGCGCATCGGGCAGCCCGGCGTCGCGCGCCGGCAACGCGGCGCAGCCAGCGAGCGCGGCCGCGAATAACGCGGCCGCCGGTGCGAGCCTCGGCCTCTCCCGCGCGCGGGTCAGGCGTGCCGGTCCGAGACCGGGGCGCGCCGGCGCGGCGGCCCCAGGCCGCGGCTGCGCGTCGTGGGAGGCGTGGGACGGTTCGGTCGGCATGGCCCCCGGATTGTGCCCTGCGCCAATGTCAAGGTGCCTTGGCCGGATGCAAGGCTTTGTAAATGCGGCACGGGCCCGGGATCCGTTAGCGATCCGTTAGCCGGCGAGTCCGACGATTCGCGTCACGGCGCCCGGGCGTGCATCGCCGGGGGCACCGGGAACCTCCTACCCACCCGAATCCGAGGATGAAGACCATGAAGACGACCGCTCTCTGCGCCGCCCTGGCGCTCTCCGCGCTGCTGGCGCTGCGTCCCGCCGCCGCCGCGCCCGACGCGCCCGCCCCGCAAGGCGACGCAACCGACCGGCCGGCCGCCTCCCAGCCCGAATCGCCGATGGCCGCGTTCGAGCGCATGCTCGCCCCGCGCGTGCCGACGGCCAGCGCCGCCCGGGCCCCGGCGCAGGTCGACCCGCTGCTGCCGGCGTTCCAGCTGGCGCTGTGGAGCAAGCCGGCCGAGCGCCGCCAAGCGAGCGCCGCGAGGATCCACTCCGTGGGAGCGATGCGATGAGCCACGCACTGCTGACCGCGGCGCACGGGCTGGGCGCGCTCCTGCTCGGCGTCGCGCTGGTGGGCCGCTGGCTCGCCGGGGAGCGGGGCCGGCGCGCCAAGACCACTGGCGAGGTGGCGCGCGCCGCGGCGCGCAAGGACGCGCTCGAACGCCGCCTGCTGCTGCCCGGCGTGCTGCTGCTGGGCGCCTCGGGCGCGTGGCTGGTCGCGAGTCACTACGGCGGCTGGAACATGGTGCGGGTTCCGTGGCTCGCCGGGATGGTCGCGCTGTTCGTGTTCCAGTCGGTCTGGGCGAACACGGTGGGCCGCGCCTACGGCGTGCGCCTGAAGCGGCTTCTCGCCGGCACGCGCGACGTCGATCCACCTTCGCCGGAGCTGCGGCGCGCGCTGGCCGAGCCGATCGCGACGTTCGGGCATCACCTCGAGCTGCCGCTGTTCGCAGTGATCGTCGCGCTCGGAGTGCTGCGGCCGATGCAGTGGAGCCTGTTCGCGACGGGCTGCGCCGTCGCCGCGGGCATCGCGCTGGCCGCGACCGCCTACGGCGGCGGCGCGCGGCGGCCGGCCAGTTCGTTCAGCAGCGCTTCGGTCGACGCCGAAGGCGGCGCCTGGAGCGTCGCGCCGAGCACGTCCCGGCAGCGCCGGTAGGTGGCGAGGACTTCCGCGTCGCGGCCCAAGCGGTGCTGCGCGCGCATCAGCTGCTGGTAGAAGACCTCGACCGTGTCGTCGGCCCGCAGCAAGCGCTCGAGGCAGGCGACCGCGTCCTCCAGGCCGCCGGTCTCGACGTGGTGCTCGACGTCGGCGCCGCCCATCCGCACGAAGCGCGCGCGCAGCCGCTCGCGCGGCGCGATCGCCCACGGCGCGTCTTCCTGCGCGAGGAACGCGCCGCGGTAGAGCGCGAGCGCGCGCTCGCGATCCTCGACCGCCTGCGGGTCGCGCGCGTCGGCGTCGGCATCGACCGACTCGAAGGCCCAGGCGTCGACCCAGCAGGCCTGCGGGTTCAGGCTCAGCCGGCCCTCCTGCAGCAGCAGCGCGTCGCGCTGGCCCAGCAACTTGCGCAGCCGCTGCAGCGTGGTGACGAACGCGTTGTGCGCGTCGTCGCCCTCGGCGTCGGGCCACAGCGCCTCGGCGAGCTGGGTCTCGTGCACGC
>CAZGTK010000552.1:0-1913 GCA_964528415.1 uncultured Burkholderiales bacterium
CGCGCCGTAGAGCGCGTCGACCACGTTCTGCGAGGTCTCGACGGTGCCCGCCACCACGGCCGCCGGATGGCGCGGGTTGAGCAGCGAGCCCTCGGGCACGACGAGCTCGATCGGCTCGAGGCAGCCGCTGTTGAGCGGGATGTCGCTCGCGACCAGCGTGCGAAAGACGTAGAGCACGGCCGCCGTCGTCACCGCCAGCGGCGCGTTGAAGTTGTCCGCGGCCTGCGGCGAAGTGCCGGTGAAGTCGACGCGCGCCCGGCGCGCGGCGCGGTCGACCGTCACCGCGACCCTCAGCACGGCGCCGCAGTCCATCTCGAGCTCGAAACGCCCGCCGCGCAGGCGGTCGATCACCGCGCGCACCGATTCCGCGGCGTTCGCCCGTACGTGCTCCATGTAGGCGCGCACGACGTCGAGCCCGTAGCGCGCCACCATGCCGCGCAGCTCCTGCGCGCCTTTCTCGTTGGCCGCCGCCTGGGCGCGCAGGTCCGCGAGGTTCTGCGCGACGTTGCGGCTGGGCCACGGGCCGCCGGCCAGCAGCGCGGCGACCTCGCGCTCGCGCCACTCGCCACCCGAGGCCAGCAGGACGTTGCGCAGCAGGACGCCTTCCTCCTCCACGCGCGTCGAGCGCGGCGGCATCGACCCCGGCGTGACGCCGCCGACGTCGGCGTGGTGACCGCGGGAGCCGACGAAGAACAGCGGCTCGCGGCCCGCGGCGTCGAACACCGGTGTCACCACCGTGATGTCGGGCAGGTGCGTGCCGCCGGCGTAGGGATCGTTGACCGCGTAGACGTCGCCGGGGCGAAGCCGCCCGGCGTTGTCGCGCATCACGCGCTGGACGGTCTCGCCCATCGACCCGAGGTGCACCGGAATGTGCGGCGCGTTGGCGATCAGCCGGCCGGCGCCGTCGAAGACCGCGCAGGAGAAGTCGAGGCGCTCCTTGATGTTGACCGACTGGGCGGTGTGGGCGAGGCGCACGCCCATGCGCTCGGCGATCGCCATGAACAGATTGTTGAAGATCTCCAGCCTGACCGGGTCGGCGCGGGTGCCGAGCGCCTCGCGCGCCGGGCGCGGCACGGCGCGAAACAGCACCAGGTTGCCGCCGGCGTCGACGCGCGCCGCCCAGCCGGGGTCCACGACGGTGGTGGCGTTGTCCTCGGCGACGAGCGCCGGGCCGTCGATGCGGCTGCCGCGCGCGAGGTCGGCTCGCCGGTAGAGCGGCACCCGTCGCCGCTCGCCGTCGCACACCAGCGGCACATCGGCCGCGGCGACCGGGGCCCTCTCTTCGAAGTGCGCGGCCGGCTCGGCGAGCGCGGTGCCGCCGCCGCTCGCTTCGACCGAGACGGCTTCCACCACGACGCTGCGCTCGGGCATCGTGAAGCCGTAGTGGGCGCGGTGCTGCTGAGCGAAGCGTTCGGCCATCTCTTCGGCCCCGCCTTCCTCCACGATCAGCGCGGTGTCGGTGCCCGCATAGCGTAGGTGCGCCCGGCGCGCGACGCTGACGTGCCCGACGCTCTGCGCCGCGAGCTCCGCGCGCGCCTCGGTCTCGAGGCGCTGCCACTCAGCGCGCAACCGCGCGTGCCCCTCGGCCAGCGGCACCTCGACGGCGTGCTCGCGCATCGCCGTGACGCCGGCCAGACCGATGCCGTACGCCGAGAGCACGCCGGCCAGGGGATGGATCAGCACCTGCGGGATGCCGAGCGCGTCGGCGACGCGGCAGGCGTGCTGGCCGGCGGCGCCGCCGAACGCATTGAGCACGTACGCCTCGACGTCGTGGCCGCGACTGACCGTGATCTGCTTGATCGCGCTGGCCATGCTCTGCACCGCGATCTCGATGCAGCCCTCGGCGATCCCCTCCGGCGTGGGGCGCCCGCCCCACGCCAGCCCCCCCGGCCCCCCCAGAACGGCGCAACGCA
>CAZGTK010000553.1:0-1907 GCA_964528415.1 uncultured Burkholderiales bacterium
GTGGCGTTGCCGCCTCCGGCGCCCGCCGTCGAGGCACCCGTCGCCGCACCGCCGGCGACGCCGCCGGTGGAGCCGACACCGAGAGCGCAGACCCCGCGCCCAGCCGCGCCGCCGACCCAGCCCGGCGTCGTCGAACTGGCCATCGCGCCGTGGGGCGAGGTCTACGTCGACGGCCGCAAGGCGGGCGTCAGCCCGCCGCTGCAGCGCCTGGAGCTGGCGCCGGGCTCCTATCTCATCGAGGTGCGCAACCGGGATCTGCCCGCCTACCGCCGCACGGTGCAGATCGAACCCGGCGAAAGCGTGCGTATCAGGCACAAATTTCGCTAACCTGTAGCGGTCATGCCCAAATTCGTCCCCTTGGCCTTGGCGGTCCTCGTCGGGTTCGCGCTTGTCGGCTGTGAATCGCAGGCCGTGCGCGGCATGAAGCGCGACGTCGCCGAGATGCAGCGGGGCGTCGAGTCGCTGTGGCGCGGCCCCGGCGACGCGGAGTTTTCCGCGGGCCTGCGGCAGTACGAGAACGGCCAGTACGCCGATGCGTACCGCAGCCTGCAGGCTGCGCTCGCCAAGGGCCTCAACTGGGACGCCGACAAGGTGCAGGCCTACAAGCACCTCGCGTTCATCGACTGCGCCGCCGGCCGCGAGCGGGCCTGCCGCGACAACTTCTCGCGCGCCCTCGCGCTGGACCCGACGCTCGAGCTCAGCACCGCCGAGGCCGGCCATCCCGCGTGGGGTCCGATCTTTCGCAGCGTCAAGGCGGGCCGCTGACCGGCGCGGCACGGACCATGGACCTCAGGCAACTCGGCCGCTACGAGATCGTCTCCGCCATCGGCAAGGGCGCCATGGGGGTCGTCTATCGCGCGGTGGATCCGATGCTGCAGCGGACGGTCGCCGTCAAGACGGTCAACCTGTTCCTCGACGAGGAGGAGCTGGCCGAGTACGAGGCCCGCTTCTACCAGGAGGCCAAGGCCGCGGGGCGTCTGAATCATCCCAATATCGTCACCATCTACGACGTCGGCAAGGAGGGACAGGTGGCCTATATGGCCATGGAGTTCCTCGAGGGCAGGGAGCTGAAGGCGCTGCTGGCGGACAAGAAGCCGCTGCCGCTTGCGACCGCGCTCGACATCGCCGCGCAGGTGGCCGACGGCCTGGCCTACGCGCACGAGAACGACATCGTGCACCGGGACATCAAGCCCGCCAACATCATGGTCCTCAAGAGCGGGCTGGCGAAGATCATGGACTTCGGCATCGCGCGCATGCGCACCTCCGAAGTGCGCACGCAAACCGGCGTGCTGCTGGGCTCGCCGCCCTACATGTCGCCCGAGCAGGTGCTGGGCCGCCGCGCCGACCATCGATCCGACATCTTCAGCCTCGGCATCGTGCTCTACCAGATGCTCACCGGTGAGCGGCCGTTCACGGGCACCGAGATGAGCGCCATCATGTACAACGTCGTGCACCTGTCGCCGCGGGCGCCGAGCCAGCTCAACCCCGAAGTGCCCGACATTCTCAATTTCGTCGTCGCCAAGGCGCTCGCCAAGGCGCCCGATGCCCGCTACCAGAACACCGGCGACTTCGCCAACGATCTGCGCGAGTGCCGCAAGTACGTCGAGTCCAACGTTCAACCCAAGGTGTCCATCAACCTGCAGTCGTTCCCGGATCACCTGATGACGCAGCTCGCGGACGGCGGGCGCAACGCGATTCCGGACGACGTCAGCATTCCCACCACGCGCAAGATGGACGCGGCGGAGGCGCCAGTGGATGCCGGCGAGGTGCCGGTCGCGCTCGGCATCTCCAAGGCCTTCGACTCCTACGAAGCGACCATGCGCCTGGCGACCGCGACCAGTTCCGGCGAGCAACTGGAGAAGCTCGGCGCCAGGGCCGCCGCGGCCGCACCCGAGCGGAAGCCCGCC
>CAZGTK010000554.1:0-1906 GCA_964528415.1 uncultured Burkholderiales bacterium
TGAACCCGCTGATCAAGATCATCAACATCGTGGCGCTGCTGATCGTGCCGCTGATTGTCGCGGCGCACTGAACTCCAGGCCGTTTCGCATCGGGGCGGGCCCGCGGGCCCGCCCTTTCGTTTTCCGGACCTTCCCCCACGCACGCGGCTTCCGTATGATCGGCGGCAGCCGCCGCGGGCGTTCCGACCCGGCGGCGTGAGCCTGGGGGAAGCGCAAGCCGTGAGGCGTAACGCCGCAGCAATGCCCGTATCGCGCCCGTGGCGCTGGCTCTCGCCGTTGCCGGCGCTGGCGCTGGCCGGCTGCGCGATGCTCGAGGAAGAGCCGCGCCTGGCCGAAGAAGAGCGCGGCGCCGTCGTGCGCGTCGCGAAATTCTCCGGCGAGCGCGCCACCGGCGGGCCCCCGGCCGGCTGGCAGCCGTGGATCATCCTGCGCTCCAAGCCGCTCACGCAATACGCGCTGGTGGAGAACCACGGCAAGGTGGTCCTGCGCGCGCAGGCCCGCACCTCGGCCTCGGGCCTGTACCGCGAGATCCACGTCAATCCGCGCCGCCACCCGGTTCTCGGCTGGCGCTGGCGCGTCGACGCGCCCGTGCCCGGCGCCGATCCCCGACAGCGGAGCGCGGAGGACGCGCCGGCCCGCATCCTGGTCGCGTTCACCGGCGACCGCGACAAGCTCGATTTCGCCGAGCGGACCAACATGGCCCTCGCGAAGGCGCTATCCGGACAGCAGCTTCCCTACGCGACGCTGATGTACGTCTGGTCCGACCAATTGCCGGTCGGCACGCTGGTACGGAATCCGCACACGAGCCGTATCCGGATGGTCGTCGCCGCCAGCGGGCCGGCGCGGCCCGGCGCGTGGACCACGATCGAACGCAACGTCCTCGAGGACTACCGCCGCGCCTTCGGCGAGGAGCCCGGCGACGTCTACGCGGTCGGCGTCATGACCGACACCGACAACACCGCCGGCGAGGCCGTCGCCTACTACGGCGACATCGCCTTCCGCAGCCGCCCGAGCGCTGCGCGCTGAGGCGGCAGCGCTTTGCGGCGCGCCCGATCACTCGGTTATCATCGGGCCTTCATCCGATTCGCGGTTCCTCCCATGCACAAGCGCGCCCTCACGCTCGAAGAGGCGAAATCGGTGGCCGCCGCCGCCGAGGCCTTCGCCGACACCCATGGCTTCAAGGTGGTCATCGCCATCGTCGACGCGGGCGGCCACCTGCTCTACCTGCAGCGCGAGCACGACACCCAGTTCGGCAGCGTCGAGGTGGCGCTCGGCAAGGCCTACTCGGCGGTGGCGTTCAAGCGCCCGACCGTGGCGTGGGAAGAGCGCTTCAAGGAAGGGCGCCTTGGCTATCTGCAGATGCCCGGCCTGACCGGGCTGCAGGGCGGCGTGCCACTCAAGGTCGGCGAGCAGATCGTCGGCGGCATCGGCGTGTCCGGCGTCGCCTCGCAGGACGACGAGCGCATCGCCATGGCCGGGGCCGACGTTCTGCAGACGCTGACCGAGGGCGGCGCGCGATGATCTACGCGCTCGGCGACCGCCGGGTGGAAACGCACGGCGACGCGTTCTTCGTCGCCGACAACGCCACCGTCGTCGGGTCGGTGCGCCTCGGCCGCAACGCCAGCGTCTGGTTCAACTGCGTCGTGCGCGGCGACAACGACGTCATCACCATCGGCGAGAACTGCAACATCCAGGACGGGTCCGTGCTGCACACCGACGAGGGCGTCAGGCTGACGCTGGAGAGGAACGTATCGGTCGGCCACATGGTGATGCTGCACGGCTGCCACATCGGCGAGGGCAGCCTGATCGGCATCAAGGCGGTGATCCTGAACGGCGCGCGCATCGGCCGCAACTGCCTGATCGGCGCCAACGCGCTCATTCCGGAGGGCAAGGAGATCCCGGACGG
>CAZGTK010000555.1:0-1905 GCA_964528415.1 uncultured Burkholderiales bacterium
CGGCGGCGGGGCGGCCGCAGCCGGCCGCGCCTCGGCGGCGAGCGGCAGGCCGCCGACGCCCTCGGCCAGCGCGTCGAGGCGGGCGGCGATGCCGGTCGTGTCCACGTGCGGGACCGTCTCCAGCCGGGCGATGTCCGCCGCGATCGCCTTGCGCGCCGGCGCGAGCTGCGGGCGATCCAGCTTGGCGAGCCGCTGGTCGGCGGCCTGCAGCGCGGCCAGCGCCGCCTTCACGTTGCCGGCCAGCGCGAGCTGCTGCGCGGCGATGGAGACGAGCTGCTCCGCGTCCGCCAGGACGGCCTCGTCGCGGCTCTTGGAAAGGTCCTGGTAGATCTGCTCCAGCGCCACCTGCTGGCTGCGGATCTCGGCGACCCGGGAATCGACCGCGCCCAGCTTGCCGGTGAGGTCGCGCACGCTGTTCTCGAGCCGGTCGATGTCGCGGCGCGTCTCGGCGACGGTCTTGTCGAACGCCGCCAGCCGCGAGGCGAGCTCGAGGCGCAGCGACTCGCTGGTCGCGCGCGTCTGCCAGTACTGCCAGCCGGCGAGTCCGAGCGCCGCCAGCGCCAGGTAAAGCGCCGGCTGCAGGTACCACGGCGTGGCGCGCGCCGGCGGCGCAGCGGCCTCGGTTTCGGCGGCGCCGGTTGGCTCGCTCGAATCCGGCGGCGCGGCGGCTTGGCTCTCGGGCGCGGCATCCGGCGGCGCGGCCTTGGCGGGCGCCAGGGGCTCGTCGACCGGTCGATCGTCCTTTTTCGCTTCGTCGCTCATGCGTCGGTTTCCCGCGTGTCTCCCCGCGCGCTGCGCCCGGCAAACCAATCGGCCATGGCGCGCACCATGCCCTCGTCGCCGCCCTCGGCGACGAGCACCTCGGCCAGCCCCAGCGCCCGCGCCGCCTCCGCGATGCGCGGATGGCTGACGAACAGCGGGGTCTTCTTCAGCCACTGCTGTCCCAGCTTGCCCACCATGTCGTAGAGATTGTGCAGGCCTTCGCTGCTGGTGACGGTGACGGCGGCCAGCTCGTTGCGCGCCCAGGCGCGCAGCATGGCGTCGGCATGGCCCTGGGGCCGCGTGCGGCGGTAGCACTCAGCGTATTCGATGCGGGCCCCGCGGGCAACCAGCCCATCCCCCAACAGCTCGCGCCCGCCCTCGCCGCGAAAGATGACGACGCGCTTGCCCGCGACGTCGGCGAGCTCCGGCAGCGCGAGCAGCGCCTCGCTGTCGAAACGCCCGGCCGGCGCGAGGACGTCGGCGACCCCGGACTTGCGCAGCTCGCGCGCCGAGCCCTTGCCGACCGCCGCCACGCGCAGGCCCGCGGGCAGCTCGCGCCGCGCGCGGATCAGGTTCATCGCCTTCTGCACGGCGGTGGGGCTGATGAAGATGGCGATGTCGAACTCGTCGAGCCGGTCGATCAGCGCGGCGAGCGGCGCCAGGTCGGCGAGGTCGCGGATCTCCAGCACGGGGCAGACGATGGGCGTGCCGCCGGCGTCGCGGATCAGCGCCGTCAGCCGCCCGGCCTGCTCGAGCGGCCGCGTGACCGCGATGCCGCGCCCTGCGAGCGGCCGCGCATCGCCGCCGCTCAGCGGCTCCACGGCGCGGTCCCGCCGGTCTCGATCCGCGCGAGGATGTCGGCCGCGCCGCGGCGCCTGAGCAGCTCGGCGACGCGCTCGCCCAGCGCCTCCGGCGCGCCGCGCTCGCCGGTCTCGTCGGCCTGCGCCATCTCGGCGCCGTCGGGGCTGGCGACGAAGCCGCGCAGCCGCAGGCGCTCGCCGTCGAGCTCGGCGTAGCCGCCCAGCGGAACCTGGCAGCTGCCGGCCAGCGCGCGGCTCATGGCGCGCTCGGCGCGCACGCACGCCGCGGTCGCGACGTCGTCGATCGGCGCCAGCGCCCGGCGCAGGTCGTCGCGGTCGCCGC
>CAZGTK010000556.1:0-1900 GCA_964528415.1 uncultured Burkholderiales bacterium
GTGCAGGTCGCCGACCCAGACCTGCAGCGGCGCCAGCATCGCCGCCGTTACAACGCCGACCCGCAGCATGCGCCGCCCCGGCCGGTGCTCGGAATTGCGCAGCAACTGCAGCGCGGAGATGCCGGCGACGACGAACGCCACCGTCAGCCCCGAGGCGAGCAGCATGTGAACGAGACGGTAGGGAAAGCTGGGGTTGAAGATGATGGCCCACCAGTCCTGCGCGTGCAGGACGCCGTCGATGACGGTATGGCCCTGGGGCGTCTGCATCCAGGAGTTCAGCGCGAGAATCCAGAACGCGGAGAGCGTCGTGCCGAACGCGACGAAGAACGTGCCGGTCAGGTGCAACCAGTTCGGCACGCGCTCGCGGCCGTAGAGCATCATGCCGAGAAAGGTCGCCTCCAGGAAGAACGCCGTCAGCACCTCGTAGGCGAGTAGCGGACCGGCAATGTTGCCCGCGAGGTTCATGAATCCCGGCCAGTTGGTGCCGAACTGGAAGCTCATGACGATCCCCGACACCACCCCGACCGCGAACGTCAGCGCGAAGATCTTGATCCACAGGTAGTAGGACTTGCGCAGGTCCTCGGTCGCCGGCCCGCCGGCGGTGATGCGCAGCCGCAGGTAGAACAGCACCCAGCCCAGCGCGATGGTGATGGTGGGAAACAGGATGTGAAAACCGATGTTGAGCCCGAACTGGATGCGGGCGAGAAGGATCGGGTCGTCGAGCATGGGCGTCCTTTCGCGACAGGGGGCGCGCGGCGCGGCGGCAGGCCGCTACGTTCACGGCGCGACCGCGAGCCCGCCCTGTCTGTGACAAGCCGCGCCGGCCGGCGGTTTCGTCGCGTCCGCCGTCGCGGCAAAACTCCCGGCGCTGCCGCCTGTCGGTGAAACGACGGGCGCGGACGCACGGGACGCGCGTCTATTTTAGCGAGCAAGGCGGGTTCGCCGTCTTCGCCGAGGACGACCCCGAGCAGCGCCGCCAGAGCAAGGCCATCGGCAGGCCGGCGTTGCGGTTCCACGATTGGGGTCGGTCGCGTCGTTGCGCGCAGCGGCGGGGACGCCGCGTCAGGCCTCGCCGATCGACTCCAGCTCGGCGTGCGCCTCCAGCCAGCGGTGCTCGGCGTCGTCGATGAGCTGCGCCAGCTCGCGATGACGCCGCGTCGCCCCCTCGATCCGCTCCGGCGTCGAATCCGCGTAGAACGCGGCATCGGCCAGCATCGCGTCGAGGCGGCCCTTCTCTTCCTGCCAGCGGCCGAGCTCGCTCTCCAACCGCTCCACCTCCTTCACCAGCGGCCGGCGCCGCGCGAGCCTGGCCTGGCGCTCGGCCGCGGCCGACTCGCGCGCCTCGCGGCGGGCGGCCTTGCCCTCCGCGCGCTCCGCCAGATCGCCGGTCGAGGCGCGCGCGGCGCGGCGGGCCTCGAGCCATCCCATGTAATCGTCGAGATCCCCGTCGAACTCGCGGCAAGCGCCGTCGGCCACCAGCAGAAAACCGTCGCACACGGTGCGCAGCAATGCGCGGTCGTGGGACACCAGCACCAGACTGCCCTCGTACTGCGCCAGCGCGCGCGTCAACGCGAAGCGCATCTCGAGGTCGAGATGGTTGGTGGGCTCGTCGAGCAGCAGCAGGTTGGGCCGCCGCCGCACCAGCAGCGCCAGCGCCAGGCGCGACTTCTCGCCGCCGGAGAACGACGCCACCGGCGCGTCGGCCATGGCGCCGCGAAAGTCGAAGCCGCCGAGATAGTCCCGCAGGTCCTGCTCGCGTGCGCGCGGGTCCTCCCGCGCGAGGTGCGCAAGGGGCGGCTCTGCCGGCCGCAGCTGTTCGAGCTGGTGCTGCGCGAAGTAGCCGATGGCGAGGCCCTTGCCTTCCGTGCGGCCGCCGGCGAGCGGCGCCCGCACACCGGCC
>CAZGTK010000557.1:0-1889 GCA_964528415.1 uncultured Burkholderiales bacterium
GGACGAGGACGAACCCCACTACGGGCAGCTGTTCGCGTCGCGGCTGGACCGCGTGACGCCGCGGCCGGTGCGCCCGGAGATCCTCGAGCTGCGCGACGCGCTGCTCAGGCACCCGTACCTGCGCCGCCGGGCAGCGCGGGGCTCGGATCGGCACCCGCCGCGCGATCCGGCGCCGGCGATCGCCGGCGGGAGCGTCGCGTCATGAGCGTGACCTCGACGGCGCTGCTGCCCGGTCGCGCGACCCGCGCGGCGACCGAGGAATACGCGCGCAGCTTCGGCCGCGCCTGCGCCGAGGGCCACTACAGCGATTTCCTCAACCTGCACCTGAAGCTTTCCAGCCTCGGCGTCGGCACCTTCGGCGGCGCGGCGACCGACGCGGTCGACGCCGCCTACGCCGAGGTCGTCGCGCGCGCGCTCGCGAGCGGGATCAACGTCATCGACACGGCGACGCACTACCGCTACGGGCGCTCCGCGCGCGCGGTCGGCGCCGGGCTCCAGGCGGCGCTGGCGGCGGGCGTGCGGCGCGAGCAGGTTTTCCTGGTGTCCAAGGGCGGCTTCCTGCTGTTCGAGGAAGGCCCGCCGCACGACCCGGCGGCGTGGTTCGAGCGCGAAGTCGCGGCGCGCGGGCTGGCCCGGCGCGAGGACCTCACCGGCGTCCATCTGCTCTCGCCCGAGTACCTGAGCTGGCAGATCGACCGCTCGCGCGCGGCGCTCGGCGTGGAGACGCTGGACGCCTTCCTGGTCGACCAGCCCGAGGTGCACATTCCGGTGATCGGCAAGGCGGCGGTGAACCAGAAGCTCGAGCGCTGCTTCGTCGCGCTCGAGCGGGCCGTGCGCGAAGGCCGCATCGGCTGTTACGGCATCGCCACGTTCAACGGCTTGCGCGTGGAAACCGACCACCCGCTGTTCGAGTCGATTACCTCGCTGCAGGGCCACGCGCAGAAGGCGGCCCAGGAGGCCTGGGGCGACGCGAACGCGAAGCACGCGCTGCGCATCGTCGCGCTGCCCTTCAACCAGGTCATGCTGGAGGGCTTCACGCGCTTTTCCCAGGCCACCGGCCAGGGCAACGTCGGCTCGACGATCCAGGCGGCGCATCAGCTCCGCGTCTACGTGATGGCGAGCCACGCGCTGGCCAAGGGCCATCTGGCGGGCCAGTGCGTCGACAGCGTCTACGCGGCGCTGCCGCAGCTCGCGAACCACGCGCAGCGGGCGCTGCAGTTCAATCGCTCGACGCCCGGGGTCGGCACCAGCCTGGTGGGGATCAGCTCGCCGGCGCACCTCGACGACCTGCTGGCGGTGGCGCGGATTGCGCCGCTGGCCAAGACCGCTTACCTGCAGATGTACCAGCGCGCGGAGTAGCCCGGGACCGATGAACGGGCCGGCGGCCGCGACCGCCGGTTGGCTAGGGGCGCGGCCGCGGGGCTACACTGGACCGACTTCGCGCCGTCGCGGCGGCGCATGCCGGGAGATCCGACGATGGCCCAGCCGATCCAATGTGCTTGCCTGAGGGTGCTGCTCGCGCTGGCGATGGCCGCGGTCCCGGCCGCCGAGGCGCAGGTCTACAAATGGGTCGACGAGCGGGGCCGGGTCACGTACTCGAGCACGCCGCCGCCGGCCGGGAAGGGCGGCCAGGAATTGAAGCTGCAGGGCGGGCCCTCTCCGGAGGAGGCGCAGGCGGCGCGCGAGCGCGCCGAGGACGTCAAGCGGCTCAACGAGCAGTTCGCCGATGAGCGGCGCAAGCGCGACGAGCAGGCCGCCGCGGCGACGGCCAAGCCGCCGGACCCGGCGCCAGCGGCCGCGGAGCGCTCCACCGACCGCGATACGGATGGTGTCGACTACCCGGCGTACGGGCCGCCCGGCGTGCGGCCGCGCCCGCCGATCGCGCGGCC
>CAZGTK010000558.1:0-1888 GCA_964528415.1 uncultured Burkholderiales bacterium
GCGCTGCCCGCCGGCCGCACGCCCGGCGTCACCAGGCGGAAGCCCCGGCCGAAGCGCGCCCGCAGCGCGGCAGCCTCCTGCGGCGAGCAGACCACGCCATCCAGGCCGCAGGCATGCGCCAGGGCGGCCAGCCGCTCCGCCGCGGTCGCGGGCGAGCCCTGCAGACCGATCTCATCGAGGTCGCGCTGCGCCAGGCTGGTCAGCACGGTCACGGCCGTCAGCAGCGGCCGGCCCGGCGCACTGCCCAGCGCCTCCCGCGCTGCGACGAGCATCGCGCGGCCGCCCAGCGCGTGGACGTTGACCATCCAGACGCCCAGCGCGGCCGCCGCGCGGCAGGCGCCGGCGACGGTGTTGGGAATGTCGTGAAACTTGAGGTCGAGGAACACGTCGAAGCCGCGCCCCATCAGCCTCTCGACCAGCGCGGGGCCCGCCGCGGTGAACAGCTCCTTGCCCACTTTCAATCGGCAGAGCCGCGGGTCCAGCTTCGAAGCGAGCGCGAGCGCCGGCTCGGCGGCGGCGAAATCGAGCGCGACGATGATCCGCGTTCCGGTCATGCGGATGCGCCCCTCACGCGCTTGCCTCCGTGACCGAGCGGGTGCAACGCGCCGCAGCGCCGTCGCGCCCGGACGCGCTCGTGTTCATGCCGCCATCTCGCTTTCTTCCGCGCGCAACGGCGGATACGTCTCCCAGCCGCTGCACGCCGGGCAGCGCCAGTAGTACTGACGCGCCCGGAACCCGCACTGGGCGCAGCGGTACATGGCCAGACCGCGGCTGTGCGTGTGCACCAGGCTCTGCGTGAGCTCCAGGTCCTGGCGCTGCGAGGGCGTGGCTTCGGCCAGCTGGGCCTCGATCAGGCGCGACAGGCCGAGCAGCGTCGGATGACGGCGCAGCTCCTCGCGCACCATGCGGTGCGCCGCGTCCGCGCCCTGGAGCTCCAGCGTGGCGCGGAAGACGCAATCCAGCAGATCGACCGACGGCTGCGCCGCCAGGTATCCGCGCAACAGCTGGAGTCCCTCGGCCGCCCGGCCGACGCCGCGGTACGCCTCCATGAACCGGTCCGCGATCAGCGCGAAATAGGCCGGGTTCTGCGCCTCGATGCGCTTCCACGCCGCGATCGCCTGCTCGAAGCGTCCCTGGGCAAGCTCCATCTCGCCCAGCAGCACGTTGGCGCGCGCGCACTTGCGGTTCACGGCGAGGGCTTCGTCGACGTGCCGGCGGGCCTCGTCGAGGCGCGAGTGGGCGACGTCCGCCGCCGCCATCTCGCAGTAGAAATGGGCGATGTCCTTCGCGCTGGACTCGCCGGTGATGGTGTCCATGCGCCGGGACGCGGCGATCGCCTTGTCCCAATCCTTCTCGGTTTCGTAGATCTCCAGCAGCTGCTTGAGCGCCGCCTGCTCGTGGCGGCTGCCCTCGAGCTGCTGGAACAGCTCCTCGGCACGGTCGAGAAGGCCCGCCTTGAAGTAGTCCTGCGCGAGCTCGTAGAGCGCGTCCTCGCGGAACTCGGGCGCGAGATCCTTGCGCTCCAGCAGGTTCTGGTGCATGCGGATCGCGCGCTCCACCTCACCGCGGCGCCGGAACAGGCTGCCCAGCGCGAAATGCAGCTCGATCGTCTCCGGGTCGACCCGCACCACCTCGATGAAGGCCTCGATGGCCTTGTCGGGCTGCTCGTTGAGCAGGAAATTGAGGCCCTTGAAGTACGACGCCGGGATGGCGCGGGATTCCTTCATCAGGTGGCGGATGTCCACCCGAGCGGCCAGCCAGCCGATGACGAAAAACAGGGGGAGAACCAGGAGATGCCAGGTCTCTATTTCCATGGGAAAGGTTCGGCTTGAAGAAAGGCGGCGGGATGGATGCTGCCACCGCATGGAACGGGGCCACGTTCCCACCG
>CAZGTK010000559.1:0-1878 GCA_964528415.1 uncultured Burkholderiales bacterium
CGAAGAAATGAATTCGTTATTTTTTGAAGTAGTGATTGCTCCTGAATATGACGAGAAGGCGCTCGCTATTCTAAAATCTAAAAAGAACCGCATCATCATTCGCCAAAAACAGGCGGTTAAATCTGCCAAGGTGTTCAAAAATCTGCTTAACGGAGTATTGGAACAGGATGCGGATTTAAAAGCAGAAAGTGCTGGCGAGTTTAAAACAGTTACTCAAACATCCCCCACAGCCGAACAAATTTCAGACCTTGAGTTTGCCGTTATTGCCGTTAAGCATCTTAAGAGCAACGGTATAGCTTTGGTAAAAAACAAGCAGTTAATAGGCAGCAACTGCGGGCAAACCTCTCGTGTAGATGCACTACAAAACGCTATTCGTAAAGCAGCCGAATTTGGTTTTGACTTAAAAGGAGCCGTAATGGCTTCCGATGCTTTTTTCCCTTTTCCTGATTGTGTAAACATAGCGGCACAGGCAGGCATAATGGCTATAGCTCAGCCGGGTGGCAGCATTAAGGATCAGGATAGCATTGATGCAGCAAATGCTGCCGGACCGGCCATGGTCCTTACCGGAGTAAGGCATTTCAAACACTAAAAATCATTTTTTACTGCGGCATAATTTTGTGGAGAAACTTACGTTCATCTGTTTAGTTTTTCTCTATTTTGCCGCCATTCCAAACCCTTAGAACCAAAGTCCTCGCATGGCTTTATTCAACTTTTTAACGCAAGAGATTGCCATTGACCTTGGCACAGCCAATACGCTCATTATACATAACGATAAAGTTGTTGTTGACGAACCTTCGATAGTTGCTATTGACCGCAGAACCGATAAGGTAATTGCAGTAGGGCACCGTGCTATGCAAATGCACGAGAAAACACATGAGAACATTAAAACTGTTCGCCCCCTCCGTGATGGTGTAATTGCTGATTTCCGCGCTGCCGAGAGCATGATTCGCGAAATGATAAACATGCTTTACGGAAAAAAGAAGCCACTTTTTCCTCCACGCTATCGTATGGTTATCTGCATTCCTTCGGGTATTACGGAAGTGGAAAAACGTGCTGTTAAAGACAGCGCTGAACAAGCCGGTGGGCAAGAAGTGAAAATGGTACATGAACCTATGGCTGCGGCTATTGGTATTGGTATAGATGTGGAAGAGCCCAACGGCAACATGATTATTGATATTGGTGGCGGAACCACTGAAATTGCGGTTATCGCACTTTCAGGCATTGTGTGCGACCAAAGTATTCGCGTAGCCGGAGATGAGTTTACGTTAGATATTGTGGACTACATGCGCAGGCAACACAATATGCTGATTGGAGAGCGCACGGCCGAAATGATAAAGATTCACGTAGGTTCTGCACTTACCGACTTGGATTCTCCGCCCGATGACTATGCCGTAAACGGCCGCGACTTAATGACAGGTATTCCTAAGCAGATTATTGTTTCTTATTCTGAGATTGCCCATGCCATTGATAAGTCTATTTCGAAAATTGAAGAAGCTATTTTGAAAGCGCTGGAAACAACCCCGCCCGAATTGGCTGCCGATATTTTTAAAACCGGCTTATACTTAACAGGTGGTGGAGCATTGTTGCGTGGATTAGATAAGCGCATCAGTCAAAAAACAAAATTGCCGGTACATGTAGCCGAAGACCCACTGCGAGCCGTGGTAAGGGGAACAGGAATTGCGCTGAAGAACATTGATAAGTTCACCTTCCTGATGGATGATTAATTAGTTTGTTTTTGATGGCCGGTCAATCACTGTCAGCCATCAGCTGTCAACTGTAAACCGTGTATAACCTCCTTCGCTTTTTAATACGCTATCACCTTTTCATTCTCTTTGTACTACTGGAGTTTTTCTGCTTTTACCTTATTTACGCCAACAA
>CAZGTK010000560.1:0-1875 GCA_964528415.1 uncultured Burkholderiales bacterium
CACCGACACCGAGCGCGCCGCCTACTTCCTGGCGACGAACCGCGGCAATCGCTCGGTCACGCTCGACATTGCGCGCCCCGAGGGCGCAAGGCTCGCGCGCGAGCTCGCGCGCTCGTGCGACGTCGTGCTGGAGAACTTCAAGGTCGGCGGCCTCGCGCGCTACGGGCTCGACTACGCCTCGCTGCGCGGGGTCAACCCGCGGCTTGTGTACTGCTCCATCACGGGCTTCGGCCAGGACGGCCCGCTCAAGGACCGCGCCGGCTACGACTTCATGATCCAGGCGATGGGCGGCCTCATGAGCATCACCGGCGCGCCCGACGGCGAGCCGATGAAGGTGGGCGTCGCCATCGCCGACCTCTTCACCGGCATGTACGCGACGGTCGCCGTCCTCGCCGCGCTCGCGCACCGCGAGCGCACCGGCGAAGGCCAGCACGTCGACCTCGCGCTGCTCGACTGCCAGGTCGCGATGCTGGCCAACCAGGCCACCAACTACCTCGCCGGCGGCATGGTGCCCGGGCGCCTCGGCAACGCGCATCCCAACATCGTGCCCTACCAGGTGTTCGCCACCGCCGACGGCAACATCGTGCTGGCGGTGGGCAACGACCGCCAGTTCGCGCGTTTCTGCGAGATCGCCGGCCGCGGCGATCTGGCCGCCGACGCCCGCTTCGCCACCAACGCCGGGCGCGTCCGCCATCGCGCCGAGCTGGTGCCGCTGGTGGCGCAGCTGCTGGCGATGCGCACGACCGACGCGTGGGTCGCGGCGCTGGAGCCCGCCGGCGTGCCGTGCGGGCCGGTCAACACGCTCGATCGCGTGTTCGAAGAGGCGCAGGTGCGCCACCGCGGCCTGCGCGTGGAGCTGCCCGACGCCGAGGCCGGCGGCGTGCCCGGCGTCGCCAATCCCATCCGGTTCTCCGCCACGCCGGTCCGCTACGACGGCGCGCCGCCGCGGCTCGGCGAGCATACCGACCGGGTGCTCGGCGAGCTGCTCGATCTCGGCGCCGACGAGCTTGCCTCGCTGCGCGAGCGCGGCGTGATCTGACGCCTCCCTAGGCGAGCTCCGCGGCGAGGCGAACCGTCGCGTAGTGGATGTCGACGGTGTCGTCGATGTCGCGCGCGTAGCCGCCGGCCATGGCGATCGCCACCGGGACGTTGCGGCGCCGGCACGCCTCGAGCACCAGGCGGTCGCGATCCAGCAAGCCCGACTTGGTCAGCGCGAGGCGGCCGAGGCGATCGTCCTCGTAGGGGTCGGCGCCGGCGAGGTAGATCACGAGCTCCGGAGCCGCGCGCGCGAAGGTTTCCGCCAGACCCCGCTCGAGCGCGTCCAGGTAATCGCGGTCGCCGGTGCCATCCGCCAGCTCGATGTCGAGGTCGCTCGCCTCCTTGCGGAATGGAAAGTTTTTCGCGCCGTGGATCGAAAACGTGAACAGCGCGTCGTCGCCGGCCGCGATCGCGGCGGTGCCGTTGCCCTGGTGGACGTCGCAGTCGATCACCGCGACCGTCCCGACGGCGCCCTCGGCCTGCAGCAGCCTGGCCGCCACCGCCGCGTCGTTGAAAACGCAGTAGCCTTCGCCGCGGTCGCGAAACGCGTGGTGCGTTCCGCCCGCGAGGTTGACGCCGCAGCCTTCCTCGAGGGCCGCGCGGCAGGCGGCGACCGTGGCGCCCGCCGAGCGGCGCGAGCGCTCCACCATCGGCGGCGACCATGGAAACCCGATGCGGCGGATCTCGGCCGCCGAGAGACCGCCCCGGGCGACGCGCGCAACATAGTCCGGCGCGTGCGCGGCGGCGAGCTCGTCGTCTTGCGCCGCGGGCGGCTCGGCGAGCGCGTGGCCGTTGATCCACGGCGCGCCCTCGACGCGCTCGCGCAGCCGCGCGTAC